>JALZGI010000119.1 GCA_030861105.1 Thermoproteota archaeon | reverse complement strand
CTGGATTCTGCGACTTCGACTGTCATTGTATTCTTGTCTCTTCTTTAGATTATATCCTACTATTCCATGCTAGAAGGAAGCATCTGAATTATTGTTGAAAGTTCAGATTCTGCAGCATTTAATTCCTCCTGTGTTCCTGTACGGTTATCTTTTAATGCTGCCTCTTGCGCACGATCTATATGAGTTTGCAACGGATTAAATTCCTGGGTCATTGCATCAACGTGTTCGGGATCAAATTGTTGGCTAATAACTTGAAAAAGTTCTCCACTGGCAGAGTTTAGTTCATCAAGTAATGAAGTAGTATCATTATTCTTTAATGCTTGATATGCCTCATTCAAGTCTTGTCTTAACATATCAAAGTCGCTTTGTGTCATATTAGCAGACAGGGCTGCGGTTCCCTTTTGATTTTGTGTAAACTCAGTAAATGCACTAGATCGATTTCCCATATTCACAGTTTGATTAAGTGCGCCACCTGTCGAGTTAATCGCGTTATTTTGATCTTCTTGTTGTCCTGTTGCTATTCGAAAGTGCGGAATTCCTCCTCCTGACGGTATTATCAAGAGAGATAAAAGGGAGATTCCTAACACGGTAATTAGTGCTACGCGATATTTCTGTTCCCTTGGAGACATTATCCTATCCTCTTCATTTTGGATCCGCAGTTAGGACATGTAACGTCATTATGCTCTTTTCCGCAACTCATGCAATAATACCTTAATGGTCTATATTGACGATTATCATTATCAGCCATTGGTGGCGAGACGGATCCAAACATACCTTTTATTCTGTCGATTCCACCATGTCTTCTTATGATATCTCTTCTTGCTCTGAGATAATTAACCAGGGCCAGTAGAATTAGCACAGAGAAGAAATCATATGGAAACGGCAGCAAGAAAAGTAGAAGAAAACTGATGCCCATATAGAGTCCCAGCCACTTTAATCGACGGATGATAAAGCGCTTGGTGTCATCATCTATGTTCATTAATATTCTCCAAACAAGTGCTCAGGCATATCTAGGTACCTGCAGCTGAAAGACATCCAACGAATTGAGACCCTCCATTAATGTATAATTGCCATAATTGTCCCATCTTATCAATAGTTTCCTTCATCTCTCTCCATGATAAGAGAAGTCAGTTACTCCTACAACAGTTCCAAGGTCATTAAACCCTAACCCTAAGTGTGGATCCTTGGTCAATTTGAACCGCACACGTCTATCAATAATTTCATTAGCAGATAATTCGTGGTCCAATAGCTTCGCTCCCTCTTGATGACCACATACCGATACACATTGCAATGTGCTGCGAACTTATACAACGTGTTATAAAAGTCTAGCGAATGTACTTCAATATATGCATGTTACGCGAAATGTGACTTTATATATCGTCGCTGCTACTTGATATTGTGGCACAGCGAGAAGCCGAGAATGGAGAAAGATCTAAAATAGATCAAAATGCGGGGGAGCATGATCTAATTTCTGCCAGGAAGGACAAAACAACTGTCTATATTTCACATCCTACATATCCTTTAATAAAAGCAGAGGCAGAAGCTCAGAGATACTCTGTAAAGGAGTACATTAACAGAATCCTTGAGCAACATCTGGAAAAGAAAGAGTTCCTCTCAAAAGTTGTCCCGGATCTCTCTTTGGATTCACTTGATTATGAGATAAACAAAGTGGTCATAAAGGATTCTCGACTCGGAAGACTGCATAATGTATATTTCAGGAACTTTCAGATGGAGTGTGAAACCTGTAGGTCATCTGATTGTTTACATACAAGATATGCCTTCACCCTTGACGATATTTACAGACTACGAAAATATGACCACGTGCCGCCAACAGACAGCAAAGTGAAGGTTCGGAAAAAGGCCCATCGTATAAAACTGCTGAAATCGTTTATATCATTAATTCCATCGGTAGCTTCAATAGGTGGACTTTATTTGATACCAGAGATCGGCCGAAGGTTGGCCTAAAGTCTTGGTTTTTCAAGGGTTACTTCTCGAGGCCTGACCTGTCTGCGATAACCATCCACGGACTTCCGACTCATTAGGATTAACAGTTGAGGAAATAGAGAAATAAATGATCTTTTGGAAATCTAAGGAAGAAAAAAGGCGGACCATAATAGATTTTATTGTTGCAGGTATGATTATTATCCTAGGCGTTCTCATTCTAATTCTCCTAAGATAACCTCGCCCGATGTTATCAGAGGAATGAAAATTCTAAATACGATCACTAGTTGCAGAAGAATCAAAACGGTATGTTCTATATAGAAAGAAACAGACAGCTGGAGATAGGTTGCAAAATGTCTTGGATTTTCCTTGGGTGGTGCTTCGTCAGGTAGTGGCGGTGGTGTAACTTGCACGAATCCACAGGGAAAAGAAGTTAACTGTCAAGGAAACATCGATTACCAATAATACAAACTTTAAACGACCCAATTTTCTTATTTTTTTAGATTCCTTCTCTTCTACAGAGATAGTCATGTAATATTGTCTCAGATATCTTGTGTATTTCAATCATATTATATTTAAGCCACAGGACTTCCCACCGAAGCAGCTCTGATATCTTGATGTCGTGTTGTTTCTTATTCCTGCGGTCTTTTTGAGAGCGTCTATCAAATGCTAGTCATTAACAGTTATTATCAACGAATCTTCCACTTCAACCACAAAACTCCACAGGAAAGGCCGCGAAGAACGTTACGGTTTCTTATAACTTCGTTTTCTTCGTGCCACTAGACTTGATATGAAAGATAATATGATTTTCGTACTCTTCTTTGCTATCAAAAAACTTACTACAAGATTGACATTGAAACATTTTTTCATCATTATTGGCAGCATGAACAAGTGAAGAATGCTTAGCAAGCTCTTTTTCGTTAATAAACACCATTCCACAAATATTACATGAGCAACGACCTGATTTCATATCGTCAATTCTTCAAGCAAGCGTTGATACATTGTTGCTGGAAAGCTGGATATATGGACTAGCTGGCATATTATATAGTTCAATTGTCGTTGTACAAGCATATTTGACAAGGCATCACTGAATCGGATTGTCAACTATCACTTGAGCCAAACTGTGTATCTCGTTTCCATTTTGAATTACAGATACTTTGCATCTCTCTATTATACCCGATTAATTATGTATTAACTATTGTATTAAAGAGGTTATAGGATACGTTGTCTAGAAAGAAGGCCAGCAAAATAGGGCTCTTTTGGGTCCCATATTATTTTGGATAGTTACATAGTTATTCCGATAGGAGAAAGGCAACGGCTTTCTCTCCAGAGCAATCTAGCGTTAGCGACAACTATATGGATGGGAACATGGTGGGATTTAGGAGCATCCCTAATTGTGTAACCGGCTCTCTTTCCTCTTGTTACCTTTCTATCTCTTAATATCATAGTATTAGGACAAACGTCAGCAAATTATGCAGACAAGGTTGTATTTCTTTTCTTAGGGAAATTTATCTTGGCTAAGGCTGTTGAGAAATCTAATTTACATAGCAGCTTCGCACTCGATATGCTCGCTCTCCGGTCCCTGTTAGCTGCACAAGACTACTGTACTAGTCCTGCTGCTTGAGTAACATCGGCAGCATTTGAATACTGCCTCTCATCTATCTTTTCTAACACTGGTATCATTTTCTCACAATCTGGATTAGTTTGCGACTGTCCTCGTATATGCTCGATTATTCTATTTTTGTCTGCAGGAAAGTTCAAACCTATTAGAGCCTGTCCTACAGCTGCTGCTCTTGGAAAGTCTGATACTTCTTTTTCTCTTCTTTCACCTGCTATTTGATTCTGTTTTTCCGTCATTTCTTGTGTTTGACCCTCATTTTGCCGTGAAGGGATTTGTTCGTCTCTATTTTGTGAAGATGGCATATTTTCAATTGTACAACATTACTTTTTAATCGTAGTATTAGATTAGAAATATGGATTTTCGTCACCTTCGTTTCTTACATTTCTAAAAGCTATTGATGATCAATTATAAAAAAATAGTGAGCTGGCAAGTCTAAATCATACTTCTATTATCATCCGATCTTCGAACTGTTTATATCTGATTATTGCAAGCTGGAATTAGCAGAAGTAGGGAGGATCGGGGTGCTAGCCGTACCCCTTTACCAGAAATCGGCTTTATGCTGGGA
>JALZGI010000393.1 GCA_030861105.1 Thermoproteota archaeon | reverse complement strand
ACAAGGCAGATAAGAATTAGAATTACAGAAGGTTGTGTGAAAGATATGCGCCATTATTCGAATACTGTCAGTCGGCGTCAACAAATTAACAGTATAGTAAATCCAGGCAAATTAAACTCTAGTTTTTCTGACATTAATTTTCTCTCCTACCTGTATCCATGCAATTAATAATCAAACTGGAATATCGACCCAAATGTATAGGCTATCTCTTATAATTGATATTATTGCCATTCATAAAATGGTAATGTGTTAGAATCAATATTGACCATCAAGATAGGAAGGTTCAAAGGTAAAGTAGGGTCAGAGCAGTAGATACGGGATCGTTACAAAAATTTGTATAACTGTCTCCGAAATAAGATATATAAAAATCAACATAGAAATCCTTAATAAAAGCCAGATAATAAAAAGATCATGGCAGATCAGATGTTTATGTTCGCGACCACGGCCGGTTTCATGATAGGATTGGGGGTATTGTTATTCGTGGTACGTAGTCGTAGACCGAAAGAGGAAAAGAAAGCTACATTTACTTCCACTGGTTCAGGTCGTGGAGACGAGAGAGGAAGAAAAGTCAAATATGATTCTGATGGAAGACCTGTTTATGAATAGTACGCATTTATCCCGCTCTTTCATTGATCGGCTGGCCTCATCTATAAGTTAATATCTGTACTAGGCTTCTTATTATCCATTATATTAAAGACCTCATCTAATGTCATGGCAAATGGTCTTTTACCTCCGAGTTTGAATTTCGTCGAATTTCCCTTTGTTTCTACTGCTTGGATATATCCTAGAGCACGGAATATAATAAGGGCAATTTTTCCACGTTGTCTGTTGTTGCCACATGCTATGCGTTCTCTATCTTGCAAATCCTGGAGTATAAATGTGCCATCGTTGCGTTCTCCTGCAATTGTTGAGGCAGCACGCCAAAGCTTTGATATATAAGAATTAGAATCGTTTAAAGTACCCATATAAAGAGTTTTAGGACTAGCCATAGACTGTGTCATTAATTGAGCAGCAAAATCCATTTGGTCCGTTTTCTTAAAATAGACCCGGTAGATACTCTGTTTTTTGAATCTTCTATTATCTTTGTTTTCAAACCAATATATGTATCCCTCTGGCTCAGCAATATACGGTTGCACTATTGTAGGAGATTTGTAAATTTTCTCTGAATTAATGATATTTTGAGCCTCGTCCAATTTATCAAAATTGACAACGTACTTCTTTTCGCGCTTGGATTCAAGTGACATGATTATGCCTTCATCCATAAGAGATGTCATTGCTAATTCAAATTTGGTATCATAATGTCTCCCAGCCTCGTGATGCAATTTCTCTTCTAGTATCACGTTGTGAATTCCGTCGCTAATTAGCTGCTGTAATATCCACGTACGCCACTCAGAGATAGTTGGCATTCTATATAATATCATCTATGCGTATTGATTAACCTAACATCAAAATAATGCAGTTTGGCCATTTATGGCGCGCATTCGACTCATATTGCAAACCTAGGAAGCCACTTTTGGCGCATGCTTATATAGAACTGGTATTTATATCAATTACATAGATGTCCGAGAACTATGCTCGCCAAGAAGTAACTTACAGTAGTAATAGGCCTTTGGAATCCATATTCAGAAACAGTACTTCTAGGATACTAGATTTTCTTATTCTTAATTCAAAATTTGACTATTCTGCTTCTGAGATGAGCAAAATAACAAAGGTTCCACCAAGAACTATACAGAGGGTCTTGCCGCACCTAGTTGCAAAGGAACTTGTCAAAGAAACAGGAAAAATAGGCAATACCAAAATGTATATGCTCAATACGCAATCCGAACTCGCAGAGGTCCTGAAGCATTATGTACAGACCGCAATAAACTTAAACATTGATAATGCACGTAAACAACACGTTTCAGTTCAGTTGAATAGGAGTTAGCAAAGTTCAAAAAACTAGTCTGCTATTTGACCTTTTGGGTCTCTCAATAAGAAAACCAGGGCCTAAGTCCCAGTATTATAAATAATCATAGGACCATCGAAGAAATGGAACACTGGAACATTAAGGACCTTAACCTTCAGTTCGTGTCCCGACTGTTAGTACCAAACGCAGATGTAATAATGATATAATAAGCAATTAACTTAAGTTATGTACACATACTTTTAGTCAGTAATAATAACTCGAAACGAGATGGTATAATTAGACAGTTATATTTGGCTTACTTACTTATTGATTGCTAACTTTATGATTTATATGTTTAAGTAACCAAGTTCTATCAGTGGAAGAATCCTCAGGGATCCAATCAGACACTCAAGAAAACAAGGATACTATTACGAATGTGAATTATGCTCCTATTGAGGACAGATATGTAGACAAGCAAAAGGAAAATGATGTGGTAGCAGACCACATCATTTCTGACGAAAAGTCTAAACAGATACTGATTCAGAAGGAACAGACAGATCACGATAATAATATCAGTATTGATGATTCACTTCATCTTATAGATGATGCACTTCACGCAAATGATTCCAAGATATTGTTATTAATGGCTCAAGATACTCGATCAAATTATTCATTCAAAGGTTTAATACGAAAATTGAACCTTCATCAACAGAGCCTTTCTAGGGCTTTGATCAGGCTTGAAGATATGAAGTTAATTGAAAAGTCTAACATTGGATACAGATTGACCAAAAATGGAGAATCACTAATGATATTGTTGCTATCATCAAAAAATGGTACTAGCAATTTAGTTAAACGTGGTGATACCTTACTTGAAAAAGGGAAAGAAATAGAAAAAAGAAATGGTTACATACAATTACTTCAAACATACATTTCTGTTGATGTAAAACCTCAGGAAATATTGCAGGGACTTGTTGGAAAGTGGTTTAATAATCTCAGATGGGTTGGAATGATTGAAAACGAAGCTGGTTGCTATATGCTTCAGTGGGTTAGTGATGACAATTATTCATTTCAGATTATCCTCAGGGTAATATCTGACTACCTTATCATAGAGACTAATGCCTCTTCCGATAAAGAAAAGATTGAAGCGATGCTGGGATCTTATAAAATATTTGAACAGATCGCAAAAATATTGCGCAGTAAACTTGAGGAAGGCATAGGGATATTGCAAATGCATGACCTCAATGCCCATTGTGTATATCGGCAAAATAATTAAGAGTTTGACATTACAATTCCCTCTCCATATTCTTCTGTTTACGGCCGTTCAGTATCGCTTGTGCACATTTGCTTCAATTTCGTTGAAAAGTACTAAGAGGTTATAAAGTGGTTTAACCTAACATAGTACGTTTCATGCAAAACAATAATTACCCCCTAAGGGAATGGCATGTTGAACATATGAAAAAAACTGTCATAAAGTTCGTAACAGGGCTGTCTCCCAAGGCATCCTCATGGCAAAAAAGACAGCATAAAAAATACAATAGATTAACGAGTATTTGTAAGGGAATTAGCTATGATATTAAGCATGGAGTGACGAATGAAGAGGTAATATCTTTTATGGATGAAGTACGAAATAACTCATCCTTCAATACTCTTCGCAAAGTAAATGGCTCTATAGACAGATTAGATGAAATAGAGAAGGAATTTACGTCATCCATATCGACAATAACATATCACAAGTAAATAAAAAATTTCTCTTCTGTGGACGCCCATTTTTAAATTATATGTTGATGGTTTATGAGAATATGTAGTTCATTTTTAAGATTTGGAGTTTAGATTCTAGATTATTGTTATTAAACAATTAACTGCAAGGGAATATGTTATACAGCTATTATGATATCTGCCTTTTGGCTCGGCACCTAATACCATTTTATATAGAATTCCTTGTATGATTATCCTATCTTGTTAGGGGATATGATTAAAGACAGGGTCGATTCAAAAAAGCCCCGAGCAGAAGGTCTTACATATATTATTGATAAGTTCCAAGGAGTAGATAAAGAAAGCTTCGAATTAGTCTCTCCATTCGTTGATATGGTCAAGATTTACGGTGCACTTCCCTTACTAGTATCTGAAACAACTCTTAAGAAGAGAATTAAATTTTATCATGACATCGACGTATATGTATCAACAGACAGTACAATTGCTGAAGTTGCGATTTTAGAAAATTCTGTATATCCTCTGGCAAAGAAGACTGCAGAATTTGGCTTTGATGTTGTAGAGTTGGGGGAAAACAACATAGATTTGGATATAGAAGATAAAAAGAAGCTTGTTGATATCATAACCTCACATGGTCTTGAATTTCAATGGAAGGTAGGAAAGAAGGACCCTAGACATCAGTTAAGCATTGAGGAAACATTGAACAAAATAGATCAAGCATTGAATTTAGGATCAAAAAAAGTACTGCTTGAGGCAAACGAAGGATCGAGTGTAGGGATTTACGATGAGAAAGGTGTTATCAAATGGAACTTTATAGGTGCGCTTACTGCCAAATATCCTCCTAATAGCTTTATATTTGAAGCTCCAATTGAGTCACAACAGTCCGCTTTAATTGCAGAATTTGGACAGCGCGTAAATTTAGCGGAGATATGTTCTGATGCAATTATGTCAGTTGAATCACAACGACGTGGGTTTTTATCTAAATCTGTTTTTGGAGTATCGAACTTAAGAAAGGATCCAGAAGGAGGTCCTGCGGCAAAATTTATGTACTATATTATTAAGACAAAATATCCGATAGATCAAAGTGAATTAACGAACATAAGTCACCTCCCTAGGAGAACTGTACAGGCTGCAGTAGAGGACCTAAAAAGGCAGGGACTAATAATAGAGCGAAATAGTCTAGATGATGCTAGAAAGAAAATGTATCATCCTGTCCATTCCGATTGGCTATAATGATTGGCTATAATATTTCTTAAATTACTTTTGGATTGTGATTACCCCTTGCATAAGCAAATACCGCCGCGATCGTCTTACAATCCTCAATGTCTCCATTGATACATTTCTTTATAGCAGTGATCAATTTCATGTTCTTAATTTTGATGCTTTCATCTTCATCCAATTTTCCTCTTCTTCTTAGTCTTTTCAAATTTGTTGCGATAAAGATCTGCATAAATTCGGTACTATATCCAGGTGCTAGATACCATTGTAATAATGGTGCCAATGTTCCGGTGTATCCAATTTCTTCTGACATTTCCCTATGAGCAGCTTGTTTTGGAGTTTCTCCTATCTCTATTTTACCTGCAGGTATTTCTAACAGAATCTTTCCTATCGCATGACGATATTGACTTACAAAAACAAGTTTGCAATTATCAAGCACGGGAATGATGCCTACGGAAGGGGAGTGTTCAACAATTTCTTTTTCAAGAACCCTTTTCTTTGACTTGACACGGTCAAGCCTCATCGAAATACTTCCACAATAAACCTTTTTAGAACTTAGTGTCCTTGCCTTTTGCATTAGAGTTAGTCGCATTTCTAATTCTGGTATGTTTGGCCATATCTTTTATTTTATCTGATGCCAGTACAATAATCACATTTTAATAGTATACGTCTGATATTCATAATCTAAAAATATAATAAAGACGTCAAGGAAAAAGCATTAATTATTTAGTTATGCACAGCCAGAGTTAATTTATATATGCTATACATACAAATTCAGCGTTGCAGTTTATTGATGAGGAAGGCAATATCATCGTACCCAAGGATATTAGACCGATTATTGGCTATAATGAAACTTACCTTGGAAATAGGAAAGGGGCAAGGCGGCAATTCCGCTACAAGAACTTGCATATTAGAGAGTATAGAAGATACTATACGGTCCATGTTGATAGGGTTGATCCTAGAAAGGATCCCATCGGACACTTACTGATAGATGCTCCTGAATTTTTAGCGGGTATTATATTTATTATTTCACTAGGAGGGTTGGTTGGTTCTTTTGTTAATCAAAAAAAGGCATAAGATGACAGCGAAGGAATCCAACATTATGGAGGGAATAGATGTCAGTATTATTGCAAGTATTGCAGGAAGTATGTTCAAATCGTTATTTTCCGCCATGTTATTAACTTTACGTTATCCTACTCCCATTAGAAATTGTTCTTTTTAGATGAATTTTAGTAAAAGCCTCAATTGCGACAGCCAGAAAAATTGACGGAGATTAAATGATTTACTTCAGTATCCTTTCCTGAGGTCCAATTTCCTAAATCTAAACCATTCTTTGATATCGGCAAGGTCATCTTTTATTAATCCTGCTCCTACCTCTATAAGAATGCCTAATGCTTCTGAAGGAATAGGGGTTTTTCCGATAAGTAAAGCAGATGCTGATAATAGAGCACCGGTTTCCCCGTGGTGAACTCTCCTACCAAAAATGTAAATCTCCGGATGGACCTTTTTTGAACTCCAGTGACGCAGTACTATCTCAGTCGCTGTAATTCCGAGCATTAACGCCCCTTTGGTGCCTATACCACCAAGCAAGAGTAATGAAATCAAATTACTAGCGATATCACTAGTAACATATTTATTCATTTGCTAATCTGTGCTCTGAGTATGACTTATACTCTTATTATGAACCAAATCAATATTACTACATCTATCGCGAAAATTTCCTTCCTATCGCGACTACTCCTACCGTTACAAGAGAACTGATGAAGCCTGCATATGCTATATTAGTATCATAAGGTAATGCTATCGATGAACCAACAAATAAGCCAGCTGCAAGTATAACTCCAGCAAGTAATGTATTATTACTATCATTTTGTATCTTATAATTACGGTTGTTATAAAGTTGAGTTTCGAGAAATGATTGCATAATAGGTGCAACATTCAAAGCAGACTCGATATTCTTTCCTAAACGATAGATTGAAGTTCTTGCTTCTTCAATATAGGCCTCTTTGAGAAGACCTTCTCCTTCAAGTATTTTGGCAAGCACTCTGACAAACTGAAATTTGACTTTATGATGTTGATAAATCCCTTCTATGATTGATGCCATCCGCATGTAGAGTGCAAGGTTTTTGGGCAGCCTAAATGGAAACCTGCTCATTGTTTTGTTTGCAAGATCAGTCAATGCTTTTACTTCCATTTTATCGACCTCTTTTCCATATAGTGATTGTATGCTAAACTCTATAGCCTTTTCAACTATATGACGATTAACCGTAGGTTCCAGCGTTCCAAGCTCCATTAGAACATTGACCGTTCTGGCTGGATCTTTATCGATCATACCTAGGTATAATCTGATCAGTCTAAGACGTGTTTTGTTGTCCAGTCTTCCTACCATGCCAAAATCGTACAGAATTATTGAGCCATTATCAGTCACTGAGATATTTCCTGGATGTGGATCCGCATGAAAGATATTATGCCTTAATAACATCTTGAAAAAGAGTCTGTGAACTCGAGTTATCAGCATTGGCCTGTCGATATTCCTCGCATCGAGTGCTACAATATCGGTAATCTTCACCCCAGGGATATATTCCATTGTTAAAACGTGTTTGGAAGTTCTCTCTGGAAAGATACGAGGAATTACAACTGAATTGTCGCCTGCAAGGTTTTTTTTGATAGTAATTAGATTATCTGCTTCTATTCGATAATCCATTTCTTCATATACTGTTTCTATAAATTGGGATAACATACCCTCTGCTGAAAAAGCTAGATTAGGATCGATGAATCTGGTGGCTAGAGGTAATATTTTCCTTAAAATATAGATGTCGTTTTCAATTACTTTCTCTATGTCTGGTCTGCTGACTTTTACAATAACGTCTGTACCTTTATATTTTCCTAGATATACTTGGCCCAAGCTTGCGCCCGAAAGTGCGGATGTATTAAATGACTCAAAAGCTTCCTCTATCTTGCCAATTTCGGATTCAATAATTGGCTGTATCTTTGAAAACTCTGCTGGAGGGACTTCATCCTGCAACTTTGATAGTTCTTCTAGATACGGAAGTGGTAAGAGATCAGCACGTGAGGAAAGCCATTGGCCCAATTTTATGTACGAAGGTCCTAGTTCAATGAAAATTTTAAGTGCCTTCTTTGCATGTTTTCTAAACTTCCATTCATCTATATTCTTTCCTTCGTCCTTGACCCATTTTCTCCGATCCCGTCTAAGGTTAATCACTACAGGTAACAGCTTGAAACTTATTCTTGCGATATGTATCTTTGATAGACGTCTATATGTCGATTTTCCTGATTTCAATCTGTTATTTCTAATCTCTGAGTCGATCTGTTCCTTGAGTTGAGCCGGGTCTTCCAATTATGACATCTCTATACTTTGTAGTGTACTTATATCACTTATCCTTTTGCTGGCCTATTTGAGTATTTCTTAGAGAGAAAGTAAGAAAGAAGTTCTAGGAGTTGTTTTTAACATCCAATTACTGGCTCTGAAGAATGCAGAAACAAATCTAACCCCAAATCCTTAGGAGGAAATAACTAGAGATATTCAGCAATAATACATTTAATCGGTTTAAGAAATAGCTTTATCAATATCCATACACGGTAATACATAAATGAATATGACTAATATTGGCCAATCAAATTGGGAAAGATAATAATTTGAATCCTATGAAAGGTATTACATTACGCAAATGATATCTTACCGCCTTATCCAGGGAGACTCTTATGAGATTCTAAGAAACCTAGCATCCCAAGGAGATCAGAAAAAATACAGGCTTATTATTACATCTCCACCGTATTATAACCACAGACATTATGGTGTAGATTCGAAGGAGATAGGTCAAGAGCAAAATTCTGAAATTTTCATTGGAAGATTAGCTAACACTTTTGCCGTTTGTAAGGAATTGTTAGCTGAGGATGGGAGCTTATGGATAGTAATTGGTGACACCCGACGAAGGAACGGAAAACTAATGATTCCCCATAGACTTGCTCTTAGATTAGTCGATAAGGGTTATAGGCTTAGAGAAGACATCATCTGGTACAAGAAAAACAGCATTGCATGTAGTTCCAGATACAGTTTCTCTCAAGCTTATGAAGTAATATTATTTCTCTCAAAAAATGAAAAAAGCTTTACTAATATGCATAATTTAAGGATAAAAGGAAATGAAGCTAGAGATGGTAGAAATAAGATGCCACCACCATGTTTGATACAGTAT
>JALZGI010000368.1 GCA_030861105.1 Thermoproteota archaeon | reverse complement strand
GTAGATCCCTATTCAAATACAGGGCTTGTTTATGTAGCGGACACTGGAAATAGTCGCATTCAGGTTTTCAAACTTGTACAATAATTATTTCTAATAATTTAGACAGTTGAAAACAGAAAAGATGAGTAGATCATATTTGCAGCAATCCACATTGGCTTTTCAATGTTCTCTTTTTTTTATAAGTATTATCTTTGTTTTTATGATTTTCTTTGGAACGGATATGTTCCCTTCCAGTCCATCTAAATATAACGCTTTTGCGCATATGCCTGTAAGTAATATATCAAGGATCCAGGAGTGGACAGACCCTTATAGTGGTATTAGTACCCTGTTTGTCTATGAGCCAGAAAAACCTATAATTGACACTTTTACGGAACTTAAGTTCAGCATTCAAAATACAACTACAGGAAATCATATTTCTGATGCCGATAGTGCTAAAGCAAGGGTAGTGGTTACAAATGGTCAGAGGTTATTCAAGTTTGAAAATATAACTGTTGGAGACGATGGTCATTTTTCTGTAAAATATCTATTTCCAGACGATGGAACCCACCAAGTTATAACAAGACTGGATACAAATGATTCCAGTACTGCGTCATCATTTAATGTATTTGTACCACACCAGGCGCCACCTGAGATAGTAAATCCGTTTCCTTCCACTCCAACAACAGACTCCGATAACAGTCAGCAAATCAGTAATACTGCAATATTAATTGGAGTAATAAGTGGCATAACAGGAGCAACCATCTTTCTATTAAGGAGAAAGTAGCAGGTTTTGTTTATACAAATAGGGAAGCTTCTTAGTTCCAACTGCAAAGTTTGAAAACCAAATAGTTGGACATATAGAGATAGCATCAATAAGTTTTAATCCAAATATTATTCAAACGTGTATAACAAAGAATATAGAGATTCGCTGCAACGTAGCAATATTTATTCATGAGTCAAGTGGTTGGTACTTACTACAGAATAATACAGATTGTTTATAGTTCTTCCTGAAGAATAAATATTTATGATTTTAAGGCAGTATTTGATTCCATGCAAGATCAAAAGGTTGCGATAGTAACTGGGAGTTCAAGTGGGATAGGGTTTGAAACTTCTCTTATCTTGGCAAGGAATGGTTTTCATACATATGCTACTATGCGTAACTTGGAGGGAGAGAAAACCAGACCCCTGACGGAAGTGGTAAAAAATGAGAATTTACAGTTACAGCCCATAGAACTTGATGTTGATAATGATAAATCTGTTATAGATGCTATTAATACAATAGTTGAAGAAAGAAAAAGAATAGATGTTTTGATTAACAATGCAGGATATGCATTAGGAGGAGCGCTTGAAGACTCATCTATGGATGAAATAAAGGCTCAGTTTGAAACAAACTTTTTTGGAGCTGTAAGAGCAACAAAAGCAGTATTGCCTGTTATGAGAAGACAAGGAGCAGGCAAAATAGTAAATATAACATCTATGGGAGGAAGAATATCGATTCCTCTTTCTTCATCTTACCATGGCTCTAAATTTGCTTTGGAGGGTCTATCGGAATCTATTCAGTATGAACTAGAGCCTTTTGGTATTAAAGTAATACTTATAGAACCAGGAGCAGTAGGATCAAAATTTTGGAAGAATATCAAAATTGCCAAGTCTTCGTCTGAGTCTAATTCCCCATACTCACAATTTGGAAATAAAATATTGAAAGCATATAAGGAAATGGAACAAAATACAATAAGTCCATCTGTAGTTGCAAAGACAATTCTTGACGCTGTTACATCCAATAATCCTCAACTAAGATATGTAGTCGGAGAAGACGCTGCAAAAACATTAGAAGCAAGAAAGAATATGCCTGACAATGAATTTGGAGACTTGATAAAGAAGCAATTTGGCATATAGATTTTAGGCATAAACTTTGAAGCGATAAAAAACAGACACAGTCTTATTTAATAAATAATAATAATAAATAATAACAGTAATGACTGAAATGTCCAAAGCTGAAGTTGCAAGATTTCTAATGCAAGGTACATTCACTGGGAAACTTGCGACAGTCAAAAAGGACGGAAGTCCTCATGTAGTTCCGATTTGGTTTGTAGTGGAAAACGGTAAGGGCAGAGGTAAAGCTGGGAATATCATTCTCACTACTGGTGATACGTCAGTAAAAGCCAACAATATTCAGCACGACGACAGAGTAAGTATTTGCATAGATGACCAGAAACCCCCATTTTCTTTCGTAACAATACATGGGACTGCAAAAATATACCCTTACAAACAAAAAGAAGTTTTAGAATGGGCAACTAAAATAGCAGAAAGATACGTGGGTAAAAAAAATGCCAAGACTTATGGGAAGGTAAATAGTGGTGAAGGTGCAGTACTTGTACGAATAAAGCCTTCAAAAGTGATTGCAGAAAAAGATATTTCTATTTTAGATTAAAGACAATAAGCACCTAACAAGCTGGTAACTTGGCCTTTCTTTACATATCGATCATACTCTTTATCTGTTAATCGTATTGTTATCTCTTTCATGGATATAACTTAATTGCATTTTAATCCAAGTCGAAGATTTTCAATATTTCATTCATCTTATCTAGATAATCTATACCTGTGTTTTGTTCTTCTTTGCTAATACCTTCTATCGGACTTAAGCACCTTGCCATTGGGAATCTCGAGCAATAACATTAGCAAGACGTGGGTCAAGCAGCTCTTCAGAATATATCGTGTCTAATCCCGTATCTCTTGCAAGACTTATTATTTGTTGCAATCGTTGAGGCAACATTTCTGCTTCAGGAGAAAGACCCTGAATGCTATGTTGAGTCAAACCATATCTATCTGCAAAGTAGCCAAATGCATCATGGAATGCTATAAAGTCCTTCTTTTCGCAGTTGGATAGGCTTTCTCTTATAGTTCTGTCTAGATTATCAAGTTCTGCTATGAAACTATTAGCGTTTTATTATAGTATTCAGCATTTTTAGGATCTACCTTCAACTTGTTGTTTTGCTAAAATAGGGTCTAACCAAATGTGAGGATCAATTAAAAATTCATCATCATGTCCATCACTTGTTCTTGTTAAATTCAGTCCTTTACTTGTATCAACCACAAATTTTGCATTCATATTTATTAGTCGTTCTCCTTCAAATCCTGCACCATTGAAGACAACCATATCCGCTGTTTGTGCATTCTATACCTGTTGAACAGTAGGGTCAAAGTCATGAGGTTCCATTCCCACTGGAATAAGACTTGTAGTGTCAACCTATTCCCTCCAACCTTTTCAACAAATTCGAAAATGGGATAAAAGGAAGCGACCACTTTTACTTGGTTAGAACCTGTAAAAGACGTTCTGGGTATTTCCTGTAGACTAGAATTAATAGTGTTATTAGTTCCTGCTGATACCCCTGACAAACTATCTGAAGAAAATGGAGTGTGTATGCTGCGGAGCAGAAATGTTGCCAGATAGAGAGCTGGAAAAGACAATAATTTATAAATGCAAACAATGTGGTTTAAGCGATACTAGATTAAAGGATACTAAGTAGGTGTTGAGTAATAAGAAGCGTATACATCAATTAAGAGGGCATTAAAAGTCTATCCTAAAATAGTTGATACGTGATTAACCAAATCTTCAATTGCTTTTGGTTTTCTGATAAAGCATTTCATCTCATCTAGTTGTGGGAACGATTCCTTGAACTCTTGGCGATAATCATCAAATGCTGTAATGAAACATGTCTTAAGGCCATCATCCATATTTTTCATTTTCTTGTATAGTTCAAAACCATTGATGGGCTCCATTCTAATATCTAATAATGCTAAACCATATGAGTTGGGTTTGAAATTTGATAAGGCTTCTAAAGGGTTATTGTAGGCATCAACTTCATAACCATTCATTTCCAATACCATTTTGAATACTGAAATTACATC
>JALZGI010000355.1 GCA_030861105.1 Thermoproteota archaeon | reverse complement strand
GTCTTGCCATCTCGGGCGGGTCAATATACAGTCCACAGAAGATTGGTACAGTGAGGTTCGTCGGACCGCCGGCCGGACTGGGGCCTCCGGAATCCCCGTGTACCAATGTCGTGTGGTTCGATTTAGCGACGAAGGGAATCCATTCATCATGCATCCACGATTCAGGGACTGGTAAGATTATTGTTTTCAGCGATGCTTTGAGGGCCATGGTAGCACCAGTGACTACATTTCCACCAAGCAGAATTTTCACTTGATCATCAGAGCTTGTGGAGAATATTGAGTGCTTTTTAGAATTGAATGAAAACTGTTGCCATAAACTATGGTGAAGAATTTTCCCTGCTTGATCGATGATAATAGCATCAGAGAATGCATAGCCAGCATCAGGATTCTTCGATAATATTTGCTCAAAAACCAGCAGTTTGTTTCGTCTCTACACGTCATCTTGGTCGCTCAGCACAATCATATCCACATTTGCAATGGAGATCGCCTGCTCAAAGTTTTTAACGGCACCAAGCCTGCTTGGGTTACATAGAACTCTGACAGAAAACTTAACAGAGCATGCATACTCTTTTAATATGGACAATGTAGCATCTGTCGAACCATCATCGCAGACAACCAGCTCATCCGGGAGGAGGATTTGAGAGGCTATACTGTCCAATTGCTCACGCAGAAATTTAGCACCATTATAGGTACACATAACGACAGATATTCGCATACTATTCTCTCACGAAAATGCCTTATTTAATCTACCCATGCGGCCTGAGAGTGCATGCCAAATTCCGAGCATTATAGCCCTAAACTTTTCTAACTTTTTATTTTCATATAATATTATAAGTGCCGTCTCCATCATAGCCGTATATAAACTTTTTTTTACCCATTGAGGCTCATTATGTATATATTTCTTGTAAACTACAATTCTATTCCTAGTAATATAGTATCTTCTCAAAGGCGGATGATTAGAGCTGATTGGTCGCTTCCATAGTAGTTTATGACGAGTTTGGTTGCCTAAATAATGGGTCATTAAAGGCTTGCAGGAGATAACAACTTTATAACCATAGGATCGAAGTCGCAGGCAATATTCATGGTCCACTTCATCTATGAAAAAATCATCTCGGAACGGTCCAACCTCTTCAAAAGCCCTCAAAGACATTAAAGAGCAGGAAGTAATCACTACGTGTGTTTCGATAAAGCGTGCTTTGGGATCTTCACAGGTTATAAAGCTATGCCCAGTGATAGGATACCTATAATTACATCCGATCATTTTAACTTTTTCGGAATCTGGATGGGTATTATAAATCTCCGAGAATGTTGCAATCAAGTCGACTTCTGGCCAGCTATCCTGATCTAAAGTGAGCGCCCAATCATATCCCAGGTCGATAGCACGTTTTATTCCCTGATTTAAAGCCGTGGCGATTCCAAAATTCTCTTCATTTTCAATCAATTCACATTTCCCAGCCCCGCACAAAGCACGAAGCATCTTCACGGCTTCTTCGTTAGAATTGTTGTCCACAATAACGGTATAGGCTACTTGAAGTCCAATTCTAGCCATCCTATCCGGGAACTTTGTATCTGGGTAATAGGTGACGTATACTGCACAGGTCATCTTCTTAGCCGGGGGAACATCGATTTGGCCTTTCAACAGGTGTGCCTTCATGTCGAAGCCCTTAAAACGACTTCCTCTCCTGAACTTGGGTCCTTCCTATGGTAGGCAAGTGCTCGCAATTGGAACCACACACTCATCAACTCTCTTGTAAGTGACGGTAAGCTCGCCAAAATCTTGTGTCCGCCGAACTGAATATGAATACTTCCCAAGGCAATCACCTCTGCATTAGCCGGTGTTGTCCAGGTTTCAATCTTTTGAAAGCCAGCCTTCTTGGCGCTATTTTCTAAAGTCGATTGGAAGAACAGGTGAAGGTGGCGAGGCGGCTCTAGACCTCTCCAATTGCGCTTATATCGTATGTGACCAAGACTTTTTACATTGGGTGTGACCACTACCAGGTGTCCCCCTGGTTTCAAAACTCGTTTACATTCCCTGAGTAAGTCGACAGGACGGTGAACATGCTCGATGACATGGTTCATAGTAACAGCATCAAAGCAAGCACAGGGATAATCTGCTGCTTCCAAAGGGCCAGCATCTACGGGTATTCCAAGCACCCTCTCAGCAATTTTCGCAGCTTGAGGATCAACTTCGACTCCTTGAACCTCCCACCCCAGGGATCGCATGCGGTGTAGAAATGCCCCATTGCCACAGCCAACCTCAAGCAACTTACCCGGTTTATTGTTCGCAAGGTACATCGTAGCCACGTTGAACCGCGCTTGGTCTATGCCTGTGAGGTGAAGTAAACGATAATAGGCCAGCTTACGCACTCTCAGGACCTTTTTCAGTAATATGCGCCAGACTCCCACATTAGCGATCTCACCGACGGGCGCTTGATGAGTATAATAGACCGCATAGACTTTGTGAATGTCGGCCTCTGTAGGCATGGGGTCAAGCCATATCAACCCGCATTCTGGGTGCGGGCACTTCTTCAAATCCCACTTGCCCGGCGCTCCAAAGATCCTGTCACGCAGCCCCCCATAAAGTATTTGGCCCTCCGTTCCGCATAGGTGACATGCTGCAGCCCTTTGGACCTTTATTCCTTCGTTCTCCCCTATGGGGTTCATTTTACACTCTCCAGCGAAAGCAGCTTAGCGATCTGATCTCGATCCTTACCGTCGAGCATATAACGCCAACCAAGTATACCTACGGGAAAAAAGGCGATCCCTAGCCCCAGGAAGCGTAGCCATGTTCCTAGCGGAAGACTGCTAATGCCGATCACGACGCACGCAAGCAGCAAAAGGAACAGAGAAATCTGGGTGACTGTATCGAACACAAAGGAGTAAGAGGGCAGAGGGCCCAGACGACGGATTGCAATAAAGAGGAGCAGAGCATCCAGAGCTACCCGAATTGACCACGCCAGCGCAGCACCAGTAGTGCCCCACAGACTGATTAGCCACCATACTACTGATTCGGTCATAAAGATTTAAAGTTGTGCTCCCTGAAAGAAGCTGGTGATCAGGCGTGGTTTTCGCCGGACCCGCTTCACGGCGTCGCGCAG
>JALZGI010000087.1 GCA_030861105.1 Thermoproteota archaeon | reverse complement strand
ACTTTTGCTTATTTCTCCATCATCGATAATAGTTTGTTATCTGATATTCAGCATTTTGAGACCGAGCCGTACCACTCTGGGGAGAGTCATTTTAAGAATTCGCAATATATAAGGATAGTTGTTGGCTCAAAGGAGCAAAGAAGACGAAAACATACTGGGGACACTCTTGACGTGTACGTATCCATTCCTTCGTCCCCGTTTTGATTCCTCTGTTACTGTTCAGTCGTCACTTTTCTTCCTCTTCCTCAGTCTGGTTTTCTTTACTCCGCAAATGTTTTGAAGAGGCCTTTAACTATACAATATGCTAATGCGACATCTATAACCTCCATGTCAGTTACGCTAGTCACTATATCATCGTGGGAATAAAGCCAGATGTATTAATCACAAAACGGGCTTGCCGTCAGAATCGTATCTAACTTTCTTTTCCCTGTCTTCGCGACTGGAAGTAGCAGTCTTTGCCCCTCTTAGCCTGCGAGCTCGTACCACAAATAGTAAGACACCTAACGCCACTATGACGCCGGAAACAGTTGCATAATTGCTTATTCTGTCTGCCATAATCAGCGTCTCAAAAATATGTCTAATATAGCACAAAATCTTTAATAAAAGTATTACCTTCGTTTCGTCTGAAGATCTATCGGGTTGATCTCTACAACTATGGTAGCAGTAAAGAGAACACTTCGCGACTTCTTTGCGTTGGTTAGGCATTGGTCATGTTGGTTAGGCACGATGTGTTTAAATACTTATCCTTGTTTATAATTGTAGCAATAGTAATTATGAGGATATCATTGAATTATATAAATAAAATGGATATTTGAGGTTCTCATGTATAATAGCCGAAAGTATCTTCTCACAGTTACTACTTCCCTATTGACAAATAGTCTGACTTTGCTCTCTCAAAAATTGCATTAAGTAATATGGTCCTCCAGTTCCTTTGCCAGTAGTTCCGGAGGATTTCCATCCGCCAAACGGCTGACACCCAACCATAGCACCGGTTGTTGCACTCCTATATCTATTGACATATATCACTCCGGCTTCCATTATGTTGAGAAAGCTATCAATCTCCTCTTTTCTGTTGCTGTATATCCCAGCTGTCAATCCATACTCTGAATCGTTGCATAAGTTAAGAACTTCACTATATTTGTCGTATTCTGCAACACACAGAATAGGGACAAATAATTCTTCTTTAAATAAACGATGATTTTTAGGTAACCCATCGACAATAGTTGGTTCTACATAGTAGCCATACCTATAATCATCATCTTTTTTTACTACACCACCAGTCAATATTTTTCCATCCCTAGATGCAATTCTGCAGAATTTTTTATATTTTTCGTACGCCTGAGAATTAATGAGCGGACCCATGAAGCTATTCTGTTCAATTGGGTTATCAACACGTAAGTTTTTAGCTCCCTGTACTAGCTTCTCCATAAATGCATCTTTGATGTCGCTGTGAATATATAGACGTGAGCATGCGCTACATTTTTGCCCAGAGTAGCCAAATGCTGCCTTCAGAACACCTTCAACTGCTTTATCAATATCTGCATTGCTTGTTACCACAACTGGATTTTTTCCTCCCATTTCCGCGATTATAGGGCGTGGGTTTAATTTGCTGCCATATTCCCTGTGTATTTTAAAGCCCACTTCTTTTGAGCCTGTAAATACTATACCAGCCACATCTCGGCTCTCAGCTATTTCTCTTCCGATGATATCTCCAGAACCAGTTATGAAATTCAATGCTCCATAAGGTAGTCCCGCCTCGTTCATTATCTCTGTAAATATATAGCCAATAATCGGCGTATCGCTTGCTGGTTTTAAAACAACAGTATTCCCTGTTATCAAGGCTCCAACACTCATTCCTATCAATATTGCAGCAGGAAAATTAAAGGGGGCGATAACACCCCATACCCCATAAGGCTTCATCACACTTTTACTTTCTTCGTTTGATTCTGCTTTCTTCATATCAACTGTAAAACCGTTATTTCTCTCCATCTCATCAGAATAGTATTTGATAAAGTCTATTGCTTCGTCCACATCTGCTATTGCCTCGTATCTATTCTTACCATTTTCATAAGAAATCCATGCTGCTAATTCGAATTTTCTGTCGGCAATTTTGAGAGCAGCAGCCCTGCAGACTTGTATTCGATATTTATAATCTGTTATTCTCCATCTCTCGGTAAAGCACTTTTTGGCAGATTTGATAGCTTGCCTGACTTGAGCTTTCTTAGCACAAGGAAAATAGCCCAATGTTATACGAGTGTCTGTAGGCGAGGTATGAACAAAGAACTTTGAGGAGGAAGCTTCTTTGCCATCAATAATCATACTATATTTTTTGCCAAATTGTGATCTGATATCAGTTACAGCCTTCGAATATCTGTTATGAAATTCTTCTTCAGCCTTTGATATCATAAATTTTCTAAAAGTGTGCTCATTTTCAAATGTCATCATTTAGCTAGTTTAACGTGTTGGAACATTAATAAATTATGTATAGTAGTATTGTCAACCATATTAATTTTCAGAAGGTACCAAGGCTCGGCCGACCATTTATCAGCAAGACGAATTATTAATCCCGTAAGATACAAGCTTAGGTTCTATATTGGGAAACGTTAATTGAGGCGACAGACTCAAGTAAGATTCTAGCGGCTAAGTAAGCAGTCATATCATTGAAATCAAAGTCTGGCGAAAGCTCTACAATGTCAATCCCGACAATACCGCTGTTTACGACCTGTTTGATAAGATAAACAAGGTCAATGCTTGATAGCCCGCAGGAAGAGGGCAACGAGACCCCAGGAGCATACGCTGGGTCTGCGCAATCGAGATCTATTGAAATATATTTTCTATTGTTATTACTTTTAGCTCTCACCCTATTTGCAACCCGAGACATACCCACTGTGGCTATATCCATTGGGGTAATCATCTCAAGTCCCACCCTTTCTGCGTTTTCCAACTCTTCAAGCTCAGCAGCTCTGGTTCCTATTAACATACTCTTGGAGAAGTCTATCCACCGTGACGAGTCAGTTAGTACTGATCCATAATAATTAGTAGTAGAAGAGACAAAATCTGGATGAGCATCAAAATAAAACAATCCCATTTTACCGTGGATATCCCCGATCGCATGTAAGATAGTGCTTGTGATAGAATGGTCTCCTCCTATGACCACAGGTATCTTGTTATTCGAAACTAAATTCGTTACAAGTTTATGGAGATCTTCTTTTGAAATGTTCCCGTAATCAAAAATAAGTTTATTGCTTATTTTGCCAAGTAGGGGACAAACTGGAATAAGTTTTCCATTTCTTTCAAAGAACTCCGACTCATTTGATGCATGACGCAAGCTATCTGGTCCTTTGCTAGCGCCTCTTCTTTTAGCATGAGATTTAGATTCATCCGGTACTCCGATAATAACTATATCTGCCTCAAAGATGCTCTGAGCATTTGACTGATAGAGTCTAACCATATGGTGAATGGAAGCTGTAATCTTTAGTATACTTATATATCAAGCCCCTCATCTTAGTTCAACTTCATAGTTATGATATTAACAAACGAACCGCCAAAATTGTGATCATAAAAGTTACATCATTACTCATACCATCCTTATCTGCTTGTCACTCATGTTTGGTTCAAAAGCCTACTGATTATTAATGACAATATTTGCATCGATAGTAAAATACTAAAACCATGGCATAATTGGCCCATTTATCATCCAAGTTTGTCATACTGCAGCTACAAACGCCCGCGGCAAATATTTATCAACAAAGAATTATTTCAAGATCTTGCAAGTCCAATCTTGAGGTTACCACTTAGAAAATCAAACAATATCTCAACCGGGGACTTGACTCTCATCCTTCAAAGTCGAAATCGTAGAATAACCTAAAAAATTTTGTACATTCTTATAGATAAATATCTATTGTAAAGTCTAGTAACTAACAGTAAAATTACATTCTCTAGCGATTAGTTAAAATATTTTGATCGTATCCAAAAAATATGGCCAGAATATACAATTTGTTGCTTTTTATTAGTTGACTCGTGTGGACGATTTGATGAACAAGCGAAATCAAGTAGCTAGTTTAGCAGTAATAGCCGTACTAGTTTCAATAATGTCCTTTGCTTGGGAAAGCAGCAGTATATTCTCTGTGGGAGTACAGATGCTGCCAACAGCCTGGGCGCAAGACAAAGATGCAGATGAATACGAAGATATCGAGAAATTTGCCAGTGATGTAGATGATGGGGAATTGGATGATGATAACATAGATTTTAGCGATTTCAAAGCATCACTTGCTTACCAAAGGGCAGATCACGAAATCAAAGAATGTATCGATGAGGCCGAAGAACTTGGAGAAAATTTGGCCGACTATGAAGTCTTGGAATGTACAGATGAGTATGAGGAGTAAACTAAGTTATTCAAAAGCAATAAGATAAAATCCACCATTATTTATTTTTGAAAGGCTCCCAATTTTATAGTCAAGTCGCACCCCTAAAGTGACAACTAGACAATGGATCAGACCGGCTAGAAGTTGAACAATGAAGCATAATCCCGCCTTGGAAGATTTGTAGTCTTGTGGCGAGCGGTTTACTAACATTACTTAGTTATTATAGTCATTATTCAATGGAAATGATTCAGAGCTAGAAAGCAGTCATCATTACCATTTCCCGATAATAACAGCAAATATACTGAAGTTTATCCATAATTAAATTTACCGATAAGGTTAATCTAGTTCTAAAGTGTCAATTCGGTATTACTATTCTTCAATGAGATCCTGACCTTTATCATTATCAGATGCAGTTGCATAAAAAGTGTTTCTCGTTTTCTTCAATATCTTCCGTATTCTCGTAGTTATGATTAGCAAACCCGGCAATAGTTTCCTTCATGGTCTGCGGGACATCGGATTAGAGCTGGAAAAGTACAAATTGCAAGGTTCGCTGGTAATTGTAGAAGCCGGGAGAGCATATTTCAGCTTAACAAATAAACCAGTAGACATAACGATAATGATTCGAATGTTACTTAAACGTCAGCACAAATTGGGTAAAAGTGGAATAACTATATTTTCAGATATGGGTTTGTTTTTTGGTTACAATTGAATTTATGACCTAGTCCAACATGAGACACTACTATTTTCGTCTTCATCATCTGAACTTTACAAAAATAAGATAAAGATGTTTTGCTTTTATAATGTGTCAGATTTCAAAGAGCTGTCAACTGAGCAAAGACATGATTTGCTTAATCTTCATAATAGAATTATCGGAACAGAAAGTGATCTAAGCGAGAATAGTTAGGCAAGCAGTTCTCGAGTATAAAGTTCTACTTGAAAATAAGCAAATCTACTAGCCATCTCTAACTCCAATTTTTCCGTATTCATTTGAAGGAGTCCTTACTCAACACATTTCGAGTATCTATATAAGCAATTAAGTCCTTTGGATGTTAATGTCATCATCGTCTCCTTCATCAAGTGAAGCCATTAAATGTGAACAGTGTGGAATTACATTTGCCACAGTTCAAGACAAGGAAGAACATATGAAATTGGAACACAAAGAAGGAAAAAGACCTACTGGCGTAAGCTAAGTATTTGATGCACAAAGATAACAAGAGATCTTGCCTTAGAAGTAACTTTAAGGTAGGTCGTTTCCTTCTATTTTATTTCGAAACACCAAGAATGAGGGGATACACTTTGTGATATATGTAGTGCCATCTAGAACAACATACATTTGTATAATGAAGCATATATTATGACCTCTGCACAAAAAGACGATCTCGCCATTTATCTGTACAGAAAGCCCCATGCCTTGGAAGGAATCCACATGCGAGAATTTTAATATAATCCCCATATTCATCAAAGTCCTAGCTATTTTTGACTAAGGATTAAGTTATCTATATATCCTGAATTAAAAAAGGTAAAATATCACAGACACGTATATAATGATGTAAATAATGAGGACAGGTTATTGGGTTCCAAAACGTCTCTTAAGAAATGCTGTTAGCAATGACAACGAGAACAAAAGTGTCATTTCTGGGTTAGCAGGAGAGTTGAGGCCCTCTCGACTCACTGTATTAAATTTCGGACTTATCGCTGGACTGATATCATCTCTAGCGATAAGCGGTCTAATATTGATGGTAGAAAAGATAACAGCTGTTCCAGTAGGCACTTTTTATATGGTAGTTATGGCAGCTCTAACAGAAGCACAACTTTCATCAATCAACATGATTGTATTTGGATTGTCATTGCATCTTGTTTGTGGCTGCATTATTGGAGTTGTGATGTCAATACCTTTTACCATGATCAGAAAGGGTCTAAGGAAAATCATATACCAATATGCACCCGTTTACGGAATATTGTTTGGTCTTGCTCTATGGTCTATCTTTTTCCTTCCTATCACTGTTTGGATGGTTCTTCCATTGATAAGTTCTGTCGACAACCAAATTATAGAACAGAGCGTACCTACTGGTCCAATTGCATCTATAGAAACTAGCAAGCTGTATGATATGTCAAACAAGATAATATTTGGAGCTCTACCTTTCAACGTGTTTTATGGCTTATTGGTAGCAATAATAACAAACTCGCTTTATCAAAGATATATTCATAAAAAGGAGATTGTCGAAAATATATCCTAAGAACATCAGCTCAAGATAGCATGGGTTAAACATAGACGTAAGCTGCTGAACTCTGAAAGTTAGTCACAATTTGATGGCAATAGTGTACAGCAGTATTATTCAGACCCATAAAAATATACTTAGAAAGTTGGTGTCAGATAGATTGAGTTAGTAGATTTATTCAAATATAACTACGTGATTCAAAGATCCTTCATTAAAATGCAAACTGCGACTATACTAGCTGTGAATTAATGTATATTAACCCCATAAACGAAAAATGGTTGTGAATGCTGAATCAGAACCTCTTAGAGAGCCAACAGATCATAAATGCGAACATTGCGGACGGGTATTTGCTAAAGCAGAGGATCTTACTGCTCATTATAGAATAGACCACTCTGAATAAGTCTTATTAGGTTCAAAGCAATATAGTTCTAGGACTTAAATCTGCAACATGTTTTCATTTACTGTTATCTTTATATCTAAGTTGGGTTAAGGAAATCTGCTAAGCTAAGTTTGGATCAGCCCCAAAAAGACGACTGGAATGCAAAAACCGCAAACAAAGGAACTTCAAAATTGGCGTTACACTTTGAAACCTTGGATCAAGGCACCGAGGCATTTATGCACTGGCTAAGTTCTGACGATAAAATGTCCGCTTCAAGCAACCCCATTATCCTTAAGCAATTTGTACGGAATAAGTATGCAGTATTGTACGATAACACCTTCGGCAAAGATGTTACAGTTGAAACCCATGATGGCATACCCTTTTGCAAAAGTTGTAATACAGATGATTGCGGTCATGTAGGTTTCACTATACTACTTGAACAGAAATATGAAAATGATGGTTCTATATTGGATTAATGGCAATTCCTGAAACTACTTATCTAATGGTCTTGTTGACTCCTTTTTCTTTATTGATAAGCCCTTCTGCAAACCTCCAGCCAAATTTGATAATATAAGGAGAAATAAAAGTAGTAATAATTGTCATAGCTCCAACCATTGGGAGCAGAAACGAGCTTGTAACACCTATATCGTTACCACCTTTTGCGACAACAAGTGCAAGTTCTCCGCCTGAAGAAGAAAGTCCAATGCCTGCTCGAAGAGATGTCAATTTGCTAAATCCCTGAGATTTGGCTGCCAAATATACAGTCAAGAATTTTGCAATAAGTGAAACGGCTATCAGGATTAGAGCAGGCACTATAAAGAGAGGTAAAAGCGATATGTCCATTAATGCTCCCACAGATACAAAGAACAGAGCCGCGAACATGTCTCTTATTGGTGTAGCCAATACTCTTGAAACAGAATGAGATTTGGATTCTGCAATTAATACTCCTGCAAAAAAGGCACCCGCTGCGACTGATATGCCAAGCTGATATGCTATATACGAAAGACCAAAGACCAGTGCTAAAATAACAACAACTAATACGTCGTGCTGATTTGTTCTTCCAACGAAGTCGACCATTTTCGGTACAATCTTCGAACCAATTACCAAAACTCCTGCAATAAACGCCAAAGTTATTCCAACAGAAATCCCTACATCTGCAAATGATAAACCGCCAGTAGAGCCGACTGACTGCAGTATAGCAAGCATAGAAATAACTATGATATCTTCAATTATTGCTACACTCAGGATAAGGACTGAGGATTCTTCCTTTATCATTCCAAGTTCTTCTAATACTCTCATAACAATTACAGTACTGGTTACGGATATTGCTAATGCTAGAAACAAACTGTCAAAGAATGGGAAGCTCAGAGCATATTGTCCAACTATAAATCCAGCTATAAATGTCCCTGCTGCTTCTGACAAAGCAATAAGGAAGGCCTTCCTTCCTATTTTTCTTAGCTTCTCTATTGGAAACTCCATCCCTACTACAAACAAAAGAAGTACAATACCGATCTCTGCAGATAGATTTAGGACATCCAGATTAAATACTAGACTAAATGGAGGAGTATGAGGGCCAATTATCATCCCTGCACCAATATACCCTATGACCATTGGTTGTTTGAGTCGATATGACAACAAAGCCATGGCGCCGGCAACTATCATGATAATCGAAAAATCCTGCAAAAATTGACCAATCTCTATCGCCGCCATGGTAGCCATACATTAGAACCGCTCACCTCTATAATATGTAACTGATCCTTTACAGACCTTCAAGGAAAAGTAAATTCCAGAAGAGCAAAGGCAAATTCTTATTGGATGGCAGGTTTCCTAGTTTTCTGTATAAAAAGTAAAATAATTATTATGTCCACGTGGAGGGATGACGGCTAAAAACAAATGTATTGGCGCTCTTAAGTACATAGTTCCATTGCATTTCTTTCAATAGCTTTTTGAAAATTAAATTCAATCTGGTGGAGTTTTCCTTGGTTGCAATGTGATCTTGCTCTTTTTATTTTATTTATTTTTTTCCAAACGTCAGCATTTTTAATTTTATGTTTTGCCGCTTAAAGTTTCCGTTAAGATACGAGTCTATCGTCCTTGTTAATTGGGACCATCATATTCAACCATTTAAGGTGCTTCGTATCTCTTTCATCTGCTTGATTATTAGTTTAATTCCTATTTATCTATATAGTCTATTGCTTCCTATATAGAATACTTATGAAGTAAATTTATTTTGGCTTATCTGATACTAAATGGATGATTGCAGCGCTTAGATCACAGGCCAATGTAACGGCTGTAAGGGTTGAACCTATTTCTAATATTATAAAGAATCTTGAAGCGATAAGCTGTGACTCATGTGAAGGAAAACTGGCTTCTTATGACGTATACATTGACAGTGGCATAGCTACTGTTGCATTTCTAAAAAGGTATTGTTCAAACTGTATCCAACAAATAACTCGGTAATAAATAACATGTATATTTTCCTAGCCAATGCCGCCAAGGCGGACAAGGATTAACACCAGAGCGGCTATTCCGGCGCTTGCAGGTATAGTTATAATCCAGGCATAAATAAGACGTTTTCCCACGCCCCATCTAACTGCCGAAAATCTTTTCGTTGCTCCAACTCCCATTATAGCGCCTGATATTGCATGAGTAGTGCTGACAGGAATACCAAGCCAAGCCATAGAAGTCAATATTGCTCCACCACCAGTCTCAGCACAAAAGCCTTGGTAAGGTCGTAATTGAGTTAATCTGAAGGCCATAGTCTTTACAATTCTCCATCCTCCTAGAAAAGTCCCAAATGCAATTGCCGCTGCGGCTCCCAGTATTACCCATATGGGAACGATAAATGATTCGGAGTCCAAGAATCCCCCTGCTATCAGCAAGGCCGTTATAACGCCCATTGTTTTTTGGCCGTCGTTTGCACCATGGGTAAGTGAAAAAAATACCGAAGAGCCAATCTGCAATCTTCCAAATATTCCATTAATTATATTGGGTTTTGAGTGTCGAAGGAAATACATTATCGCAATTGCAAATGCAAAAGCGACTGCAAAGCCAAGAGTTGGGGAGACCACCATGAAAATTAATGTTTTCTCAACACCGCCAAATACAACTGCTTCTAAGCCGCCGGCAATTAACGCAGAACCAACCAAACCTCCTATTAGGGCATGGCTGCTTGAAGAGGGGAGACCAAAATAC
>JALZGI010000305.1 GCA_030861105.1 Thermoproteota archaeon | reverse complement strand
ACTGTGGTTAGTATACTTACAAAACTTAAAGACATGGTTTGTTATTCAACCATGCAATGTTCAGATTATCTCGCCTAAAGCTGCTACACTCTAATTACCATTATTTTGGCTTTCCGGTTAGAGATATATTTATGCATTCTAGCTTACATACCAACATTAAAAACTCAATAAACAACCAAGAAGATGGATATGGATGGATGGATGTGTTATCAAACCGTTAGCATAGGAGTACGGTTGATGAAGGATGCAAAATGAGGTGTCTTCAAGCTAGATAATTGCTTCAACCTTATGTGCTGTGTCCCATTCTGTCTTCCAGAGAAATAGGACTATTATAATTATTTTAATGTGGTGAACTTCAACACCGCTTTGATATGCAAAGTTTCAGTATGTATCAATGTTTGCGTTTACTATATTAATGTCATTAGTATCTCGTAGGGTTTACCAGAACGTCTCCACTATTACCTTGACCCTCGAGAAATAACACCTATTCCGATATTTTCTATCTCTAGAGTTGTTAAGGACCACTCCACTCAGTCATATGGAATGTGTGCTTGCTTGACCTCCCGTTTTACTCCCATTTGAACCCATTGCATCCACTCATCGGTTATAGCTTTTCCCACGTTGCGGTACTACCAAGTCCTGTTTTACTTCCCGGAGCATTAATAGTCTGTACTCTTTTTCCCTGGGAGTCATAGGTCCAGATAGTGATTCAGCCTTTGCAATTACTTTTCTTGGGATTTCAGCACGCCAGCGAGAAAGATCAACCCAAACCTCAAACATGGTTCAAGTCGAGAAATCTATTGTGTAACCATTCCTATATAGTTATAGAGTTAGAGTAGCAATAGAGGAATCAAAACGGGGATGATGGAATGCATGCATGGATCTATCCCTGGTATGCTTTTGTCTCACTCCTTTGAGCCAGACTTATCACATACGTCTATCCTCTATTGCTGTTCAGGACCGTATAAGTAATAATGAGACCGTTTAATGAAAAAATACTGATCAAAAAACAAAGTCATTTTCGTCAATCTCTGTAGACAAAACAAAAGAGATATCCATACGATTCCGATTGCCAAAAACGATATCCTCTCCCTCCCTCCCCTTTTTTTGCTCTATGCTTTATTATATTTGATATAATTCTTGATTATATCAATGCATGAATATATTTCAGATAGCCATTTTCCATATAGTGAGTGCATAGATTGCAGAAAGAGAAGCGCTCATGTTTGTACTAGATGTCATTATTGTTACTCTTGTCATCCCAAGATTGAGCAGTTAGAAAAAAGGAGAAAATATACCGAGGTAAGATACCAAATGCCAAAACAGCTATTTATGAAGTACAAAAAGAATGGACAACCTAGATGACAAACATTAACCGGGAATAGTGCAAAACGCAATCATATCCCAAAAATACTCTTTGCATTCTTAAACATTAAGAGATCTAGTGACTCTTGATCCAGTTTCATCTTCTGAACAAAGCGTAAGTAAGAGTCCATATTACAAATAGGCCAGTCGCTTCCAAATAGCAGACGATGCTTCTTACCTACGTAGCTCAATAATTCACTTATTTTAGTCGCATAATATCTCTCAGTATCCAAAGTAAAGTCGCCAATAATTAAACCAGATATATCTGCATAGACATTTTTATTCTTGTACATTATTTCCTGACAATCTATTATCCAAGGATTTCCTACATGACACATAACTATCTTTAGTTCCGGATTGTCGACCGCAATGTCATCAATATTTAAAGGATGCGAGAATTTGATTTTTGCTGTGTTTGAAAGTGTATTTCCAGTATGGATCATTACTGGAGACCCAAACTCTGTGCACATATCATAAATCTGTTGATATTTTTCATTAGATGGATAATAATGTTCATATCCGCAGTAAAGTTTTATACCCTTAATAATTTTGTCCTTTAGCCATTTTCTATAGTTTTTTAAATCCACGTCTGTATGATTGTCAATGGTAAACCCTGCAACAACTCCAAGTCTATTTTTGTTATCATAATTTTTTATGTTATTAATTATTTGTAACACAGATGGTCTATTTATGTCAACCCTGTATGATGAAAGTATAAGTGAATAATCAATATTGTTGTTGTCCATAGATCCAAGTAACGCCTTAAGTCTTTTTTCCAAGGGAGCAAAACTTCTTGTTTTGTTGATTTCATCATAATGATTAGCGTGGACATGACAATCTATAATTGGCATTTTGCATCATCTTTTTTTTGCAAACTATTGCTTGACACTGTAATATGGATTTAGCCACTCTATAAAGCTAGCATAGTTTAACGATCGTTTGTCATAAAGATAATTACTAAGCACTTTGATGAACTTAAATCCATTCTTTAATTGGAAAGATAAAACGGGATCTTTGAGTTCTCTTTTTACTACTTTTTGGGCATATTCTTGAGGCGACATCTCGCCTGCATAAATATAATAATTATACAATCGTCCTCCAGCAACTATTCTCTTAAGATTCATTCTTATAGCCATTTCTTTTCTTATGTTATATAGCATCGTTGCAATGCCCTTGTTACGAAATTTTGGATGAATGGAGATATCTGCTCCATAAAGAGTGTCTCCACTAGGATTATGATTTATGAATAAGCCTTGTCCAGTCATCTCATCCCAGGTATGTTCAGCGTAATCAGGACTCAAAGAAACAATTAGGCTACTTGACGATCCTACTACTCTTCCATTATATTCAGCTAATAACTGGCCTTCTGGAAAGATCTTTATGTGACTTTGAAGGAAGAATGGCGGCCATATCATGCCATAGGTGGCCATATCGGGAAATGAAGCCTTTTGTAGGTCGACTATTTTATGAATGTCACTTTTGGTTATATTTCTAATTATTAAGCCATCTATATTGCTTTTAACTTTGTACTCAATATCCTATCTCACAATCTAAACTCAAGCTTTTCATTAATAACTGCTACTCAAATCAAGAAAACATAATAATAATACTCATCCAGTAATTGACGAAGTGGGCAATTCTTAGTTTGGTTTGCCCGCTACATCATGATCAGCCTGACTCCTAGTTTTTTGTTTCTTGTTTGTCCAACTGGCTACTACTACCACTAGCTGTTCATTAGATGATATAGCACTCGGCTAGTACCTCATGTTTGTTATGAGTATATTTTGATATAGAATATTGGTTTTAAGAATAGCCAAAAGTTCAGTAATTCTCTTGGCTATGGAACTAAAGATTCATGAAACCAAAAGAGAAAGAACTTAGAAGACAGGAGGAACTGATGAGGTAGATGAGTTTTACTTTTCTTCCTCTTCTTTTAACGATTGCAATATTCGTGCATTTACATCATCCAAATTTAACTTCTCCTTTAGATAACCTGTAAAATCACTTGGAGTAATGATTCCTAATGTCTTGTTTTCATCCATAACCAGTAAATGTCGTACCTTATTCTGAATCATAATATCAGCCGCTACTTCGATAGAGGAATTAGCATCAATAGTAGCCAGAGGCGAGGACATAATATGGTGGACCATTACAGTATCGCTACTGATAGCCTTGGTACATACCTGTCGAACTAAATCCCGTTCCGTCACTATCCCTATAGGTTTGTCTTCCATATCAACGACTACAAGTGAACTCACTTTTTTGTCTCTCATTTTCTTTGCTGCTTCTTGTGTAGTACTAGAAGGACTTATAGTCTCGAGTCTTTCGGTCATTATCTGGCCTACTGTCGTTGTTGCTGAGGGCATTCTATTTTTAGGTTATTGCTGGATGATATTATTATATATAACTATCAACTGCTAGTATGCTTATTTTCAAAATGCCTGATTCCTAATTAGCGTCGAAAGTAGTACAATATTTTGAAAGTGAAGAGACATTAGCAGAACGATAATCTGGTGGGAGCAGAAAAGCGAACAATGTCAACTATGACCCTTTTATATTTGATAAAGGGATTACCTTGGCTGTAGGAGGTCTCAAGCTATTCTTTGCTAAGATCCTAAGACAGATAGCAGAAGGGAAACCAATCTTTCAAAATGGTTATAGAAAATCTAACATACATACATTAGCAGATTTAAAGTAAATTTCACTCAAACAGAAAAAACTTCAGCGTAACCACAGGAGAGATATACTTCTTTACTTGGATAACATTAGAAAACCAGGGCCTCGGATCCTCTGTATAAACTTTCGATTTTTATTGCTCTATTCATTAGTATTTGTGTTAGCACCAGTAATAGCTTACGAGATCATTTAAATTCTACCAAATACAAGCAAATTACGCTCATATGATTAAAGGTGTAGATATGTCATGGGATCAGTAACGACTAGTTCTATTATCACAAACCATTTATCCAAAACTGAAAAGGTCACGTTAACCATTCTGGTAACAGGATGCAGCGGATTTATTGGTAGTCATCTGGTTAATAGATTGATAGCCGAAGAAGAAAAGAAAAATTACAGAATTTGTTGTATGACGCGTAATCTTAAATCTATCGAAGGGTCCTTTGATGAAAAAGGACGAGATGTCAAATATATCGTGGCTGATGCCTCTAAACGTTCTGACCTCATCAAAGCAATGACAGGAGTTGACATAGCATTTTACCTCATCCATTCCATGGAAGGTTCTTCAAAAGATTGGGGAAAATTCGCAGAACGTGATCGTATAGCCGCAAAGAATTTTGCAGAAGCGGCAACAGAATGCAACGTAAAAAGAATCATATATTTAGGAGGACTCATTCCTGATAAGAATGAACAATTAAACAAAAAAGAAGAATTATCTGAGCATATGAAAAGTAGAATTGAAGTTGGAGAAATTCTGAAAACATCATCTGCCAGGGTAACAATATTTCGTGCGGCGATTATCTTGGGCCAGGGTGGAGGTTCTTTTCAGATGTTACAATACCTAGTTGAAAGGCTTCCACTTATGGTAACCCCGAAATGGGTCTTGACAAGATCGCAGCCAATAGCGTTAGACGATGTTATAACATATTTGGTGAAGTCTATTGAATCAGATGATACTGAAGATAGGTCATTTGATCTTGGTGGACCGGATGTGATGTCGTATATAGATATGATGAGACGTTACGGCAAAATGTGTAACAAATCTATAAAGATTATTATCATTCCTTTTCTTACGCCAAAACTTTCTTCTTACTGGATTGACCTTATTACCCCTGTAAAAGCTTCCCTTGCACGACCGTTGATAGAAAGTCTCAAGCACGAGGCAGTTGTAGGAGATGACTCAATTAAAAATATTATCCCATTCAGACTAAAAACATTTGAAGAAGCAATAAATATAGCAAGAAAAGAGGAAAATAAGAAAAAAGACAGTATTTACAAAAGAAAAGAATTTGTGACACACTCTACAAGTAATAAAATTCTACTTGCATCATTATTACTACTCGCAGCGATAGGTTCTACTTACTATGTGCTAGATGGGAGACCCGAGATATTTGGTATAAACTGGCTAATACTTAGTGGTATATGGTACTTTGGCATAGCATTTTCAATCTTTTTTATAAGAAATGGAGCAAGATTGGGTGCTATAATTGCTGGTATAATCGGTTGGCTGACACTTGCCTTCTGGTTAATCGACAATATATATACAATATCTGGCAATTCACTTTTAGCTAGTTCACCAGGCATGGAAATGACTGTCAGAAATTTCATTGGTGCTGTTGTAGCAGGGTTTGTTGTCGCATCTTCTCATAATGTATTTCATAAAATTAGAATTTATGGACTGTAAGACGATGTTAGTTTGACACCAGTATGAAAACTTTTTCCTTTTTTAGCATATTTTATAGTAGCTAAATATACCAAGGGATTAGGTTAGCAATACGAACAAGAAGAAGAAAAACCAGACGATTCAGCGATGACCTCTTTAAAACAATGAAGATAGATATTATAGCCGTATAAGGTAAAACATAGAGGCCTCGTACAACCTGCGTTGAGATAGTCTGTCTTTAACACCTCTTGAATTGACCCTAATAACCTCTCGCTTAGATAGAGAAAGACGATTTGCGGATTTGAACAGCCAGAGCTTTTATAAACAGTGATTTCTGATTTGTACTTATTGCCAATACCCGCAACAACGGTTTGATCAAGCAGAGGATCTGCCAAACTCGTATTCCCTCCCTCTAATCTCATTTTTGCCTATTCTACACTAAATCTTTATTCAAAACTTCAGGACCTAATCTTATGATAGGGCCATGTAGCAATGAGTTACCTTATGTAAGTTGAAGTATAGGACCATTAGATTGAACAGCCACCATAGCATCCTGACTCTAGGGTTGTAGTAGATCTCGGTCTGTAAATGAGTGTGTTCTATTCGTTTCCCAGTTTATCTAATTTAACTATTCTATCCCTACTTTTCAACCACTCAGTAACATCCATCTTTTTCTTCTAATGATTTAATTGACCTCCATGATAGAATAAGGCTTGTCTTGTTTATTTTTTCTATACTCTATTGGTAGATCTGATATCTGGTAAAGGGTGCTTGTGGTTGGATTTGTGACTTTATGTAAAATAGTTCGTCATCCACTTGCCTTGGTGACCTTTTGTATAAATGCCAAATACCTGATACTCTTAATAGTTCTTCTGTTACTTTGTAGTCTGGAACTGTGTTACTGTACCATAGGATCGAAAGTGCTTTTAAGATTTGTTATATGATGGGATCACCTCGTAGGACCGTGAGATTTCTCAATATTGCGTTCTATTCGTTCAAGTCTTTCAAGGATATAGGCTAAAGCCTTTGTCACTTCAAAGTTATTGCCGTGTAGATCAGAGAGATGGCTCTCAAGCCTAATATCGTCTACATCTAGGTCAATGTTGCACAAAGGACATCTTGTCATTTCTTTTGGGTTAGCTTCCTCCCTTTTAAGAATATCTTTAAGGTTGTGATAAACGCCTCACATTTAACAAAATATAACCAAACCCGCGGAAAGGACACAACTATCCTTGGGTGTGACTGTCGAGTCCAATCCTGCAAACTTTGGATCGTTTGTCTCTATCCCCTGTAAACTGTGGGAAGCTTGTTAAGATGCTGTCAAGGTAATAAGTAACAGCTATCAATATTGGGCGGAAGAGGAGATAGCATTAATCAATGCTACCAGCATCGCTTATTTTTAATGATAGCCTGATATATCTTTAATCTGTCTTAATATGTTAAAATACTATCTATAAAATATCAATCGAGACTATTACTAATAGAAATTATAGTTAGTCACACAGGAGAAAAATTACCGGGCGAAGGTCTTATTCTTCTCGAATAAGCCTGAGAAAGTATTTTGTCGTTTGTTAAATTGGGGATTGGAGATAACTACCATCTATGATTTGCTTTCTTCCTGTTGGGCCGCTGCTTCGGCCTTCCTAACCGCTCTATAACAGTCATCACAATAGGTCTTACCCCTATAGATATACTCTGCTTCATCGTCTCCGAATATATGGTCGCATTCTACGCACTTGATTAGCATTTTACGGATTGCTAGAAGACAAGGAAATATTTTGCTATCCTCAAAAAATAATCTTATATAGAATGGCCTGGATAATATTATTAGGACCTAGATATCCCAAGATAGTATCCAGCCATCTGCATGTGATATCCGCAGGAAGGTCCTAGACTCGACTATGGCTATGGTTTGCGGCATACGACTGGTTGAGTCTCCTGCGGTTTTACCTAACCTATGCTTATTTCCACTCCCACACTTTAACAGAGCAGTTCCCTTGTTCGTCCTCCTGATATTCGAAAACACCAATTACATTGTTAAGGGATGATAATTTTCCTCCGCTTGTTGGATTTGTACGATAAAACACTGATCCATGGAATCTTATTTTTCCTGGACCTGTAAATCTTCCTATCCCTTGGACTGTATAAGTTGCCATTCCCTGTCCATCTTTGGTTGTTGCCACTCCTTGTGCTTCTCCATACACTACTCCTTGTGTTTCTGTTCCCTCTCTCATAACTCCCCAATACGTCCCTATATCTGTGACGTCTTGTCCTACCCACCTCCCATTCATTGTAAAGGAACTTTCTATCTTGGGGCCTTCGACATTTACAACTCTTTTCCCTGTTATCTTACCACTTTCTTCCTCAATTAATTCTCCTAACATGTACTATCAAATGGGAGACAAAAGTCTAATCTTTAAGTAGTTCGGTTCGTCTTCTTGTAAGACGACATGTAAAGTTGAGTCTCCTGCGGTTTCCCTCGCCCAATCTCTAAATACTATGGTTAGACTTTATCGATTGACAATGGTAGATGGTCTATACGATTATTATGACAAAGCGGACACCTAATAATTGATGATGTGCTGCTAAAGTTAAAGTGTGTGGCACACCAAAAACACGAAGGACATACTAGGAAATCCATTTGTTTGTTTATAGAACATTGATTTTTATCGATTGTTTCTCCTCTGCCCCCTTGGGCCAACAAAGTATTTTTCCTTAGAAGGATTTGCTCTTTGTCTATTAATATTTGGAGGTTCACAACGGTAAAAGTTAGTAGTGGTTGTCATGACATATTAAGGTAATTTTTTTGTTTTTGCTAACTACCTGTCTCCAATAATATTCAAATATTTTCATGTTCTATAATACCGTAGTAATAGAGGATAGATGTATGTGATAAGTCTGACCGGCTCAAAGGAGTTAGGAAGACAAAAGCATACCGGGGACAGTTAGTTGTCTTTCGCGTGAACATTTCCTTGTCCCTTATTTGATTCCTCTATTACTACCAAATCCGCGTGCTAAAATATCAAGAATAAAGGTTATTAAATAAAGTTAATAGTTAAAGAACACGTCTCTTGTTAATTCTATTTAAGTAATTATGTAAATTTTTCTCCGATTTTCTTTATATGATCGATTGACATAATATTATCGGGGCCAAATCTTGTGCATCGAGGCCGCAGGGTTGGCCCAGACTCGATTAACTAGTTTGTTCCCTTCGTACTGGTTACTTCTGAGTCTCCTGCGGCTTTTTAGTTATATAGATATCATAATATAAATACGTAATTTTTCTCTTTTGTCTCTCAACCCCAATATCGATATTTTCTATTATCTTTCACAGGATCGGCTATATGACAAACTCGACAGATTATCTTTATTTGAGCTCATATCCGTTGAGTCTCCTGCGGTTCCTCTAACGTTCCCCCATTTCTCCAACCACGATTCTTTTTGAAATTAGTTAACCCGCGCAGTTGCGCGATATTGCTAAATATTATGGTTCATATGTATAAAATACAGATAGAAACCATGCCGCGGGGACCCTAGACTCGACTATGGTGGGGATAATCCGCGTTGAGTCTCCCCTGCGGTTTTCCCATTAGATTTAAGTATAGACGATTTAAAGAAATGATATATAATTATCCTTATTTTCGGATTTGACGGTCGCGGGTTGAACCATTTCATTCACATTATTATTTAGCTGAAGTAGATGCATTCCCTTAGGCGTAGTCCTGTACGTCATTCTTCCCTCTTCATACTCTATTAAATCATCTTCAGCCAAAGATAACAAATAATGTTTCATGTCCTCGTATGACAGCATGGCCTTGTACATAATCGTAGTTTTGGTGGCACCTCCCCCGTTGGCAGACTCCAAAATTGCTCCAATTATCTCAGTCCTACTTCTATGCCTCATACCTTTCATACAAATCACTTTTACAGTGTTTATGATAAACTATCTTCAGGATACGAATTGATTAATCATATTTTCTGTGTCTTTCTTCTAATCAATGATTAGCTCCCATTCTCCGGTCAGATATCCAAAACCGTATCTCCAGTACTTTTCCGCTAGCTCCATTAGGACAGAATGGAGTTATTAGTAGTGGCCAGGCTGAACCGACAATGGGATTATCCTCTAGTCAATTTAACTAGCTATTTAGACTCGCGCATGACTTCTATAATGAAATTAGTAAAGATACCCACTATATGATTATTACAGACCTTAGAGATTATACTATTCAATGAAACTCATTTTGAGTCCTATTTTGGTTCTGGTTGTTTCCTTAGCCCTGCAAACGTCCGCATCAGGACAAGGTGATTTTAAAATCTTTGTTATGGATGATGATGTGACCCGTGAACTAGATCTAAAAGCGATTGAGGAACAAAATGGTCAAGTAAATGAGGTCAGTGGTTTTGCTATTAAACCCGAATCAGTGGTTCAAATAAATCAAAATGAGAATCTAACTGTATTAACATCGACTAACGAGCCTGATAGAATAGAAAAAGTAAAGGTTACTGACCAAACTGGTAACCTAAGCGAGTTAACAAAGATTGGTGGCAACGAATGGTCATTACAAGGATTTGATGATGGAGTTTATCTCCTTGATGTGATTGCAAATATGCCCCAAGGTGGTAGGGGTGCGTATGAAACCGTCCTTGTAATACTAGCTCCCAATTCACAAGAACTTAATCCCATACAAGTCATCACGCAAGTGGTCAATATTCAAGTCGACGTTAGAGAGAAAGTGTTTGAAGATGATGATGAAGACAG
>JALZGI010000292.1 GCA_030861105.1 Thermoproteota archaeon | reverse complement strand
GCGAATAAGAGACCATCCACTTGGAGATCGAGATCTTCTTGAAGTTATAAGAAATTGCGGGTCTTCTCCAGTACTCTCAAACTCATCACCATGACATACAATCTGATAAATTGGCCTGAGAATAATTCTATGTTTTTTCCATCTGATATATCTAAATAATTTTTGTAACAATGAAATACGCAATGACGTTGATCTATAGATTGCATCGATTTGCTTATCTTGCTTCACTATATCCGCTTTTAATGCATTTATCATATTGTTAAGTTGTTCATGCTGTGCCTGTATTGTCTGCACTACCTCCTTTTGTATCTGTGTTATCTGCCCATCTCGCTCTACCACCTGTGCCTCAAGCATATTCATGGTTTCAGTAAGCTGTCTAGTATCTCCCTGTCGTGTTTGCACCTCCTGTTGCAGTCGGGCTATCTGCTCATTCCGCTTTGCGATCTGCACCTCAAGTACATTGATATTACCCATAAATTGGGTAACTTCTTCATTCAGTCGAGTGATATCTTCAGATAGCTTGGAGATCTCCCGGGTATTTGCCATTATTAAAGGAGCAAATGCACGATCGGCGGATAGTAATGCTTCATAGACGCTATCAAGCTCTTCTGAAGCTATAGCCAAGCCTTTAGTTGCTCGAATTGCCCAATCGAAGGTAGTCTTTACCCAACTAACGATGTCTATCCGTGCCGCAACTTCTTCATATGTGACTACATGATGGCGCAATTGGCTAGACAGGAAAATATTGATTTCCGCATCTACAGAATCAGAGTGGCTTGGCCAATGTATATCAAGTTCAACACTCAGCATCTGAACCACTCCACGCCAGTCATTTAGCAGATCTTCATAACTGACAAATACGCGCTTCATTCCACGCATGTCTTTCTCCGCCGCTAGAAGATGTCTAAGCCAAAGCATTATTGACTTAGCTGGTAAGAAACCGTTGCGGACTTCAAGAGACGCTGCTACCTCAAGAGGATTTCGTACAACGAAAATAAATAGCGGTTCGGCACCAAAGTCTTTAAATACCGACAACCAAAGGGGCACAAGTCGACACATTCGTGGATCCTTTATAACGAACAACGGAGCTTCTGAAAAATTTTCGCGCAGTATATTGATAATACGGCACTTAAAAGTTTCAGCGATATCGGATGTGAACCAGGATCGTGGGAACTCTAATACATCATCCCACCGAGATCCTGCTGATACCAGTAGCTCTTCATGAATTGCTATGATCTCCGCTGATTCCCAGAATCTAGTTTCATTATCAGGTGCTGGTGGCATGATCTGCCTCGGCAACGCTGCACCGCATAGGTTCAACACCCGTGTTAGTGCCGACGTGCCAGAACGGTGCATACCCAGTACGACAATGGCTTTTTGCTTATACATCCTGTATCACCCAGACTGACAGATGATTAACTATTTACCAATAACCACTCTGAAAAATCAGTTTTCAAGTATTCGCTTAGGCTTAAGATTTTAGGTTTATAAATCTCCGATAAAAACTTAATTAGAATCGGCTTAATAGGATACAAGGGACCAGCAAAAATTTGTTCCTTCATTTTTTCATAAGAGATATATTCGGCGACGTTTGTATCGACTCTTATATGAGAAAAACATTTGCTTAACAACGGATTAGGATTATTAGCTATATCCTCATAGCGTAAGATCAATAACTGCTCCGAAGGATATACACTGCGCCACCTACGAATACAATCTTCGTAATCTCCTCTTAATAGTGATCCGTGTGACATAAAGTGATCCATAAACCATTGGTCTGACGCCTCTTCAATCATCATCTCTGCTCTTTCTAGAGCCATGAGTGCAGATGACCAAGCGCGCTCTATAGGATTTCGAATGATATAAATGAGACGAAGATGAGGATAGTGATGATAGATATCAGAGATAATGTTTGGCGGTAGAATCGCATAGGCCGGGGTAATTTCACCTTTCACCTTTCCGTTCTCTTCTCCGGCGAAAAGAGAATCATACCATGCAATACCTTTATCTAGATTGGCATCCCAAAAATGCACCTCTTTTCCGGCAGGAAAAAGCACAGTTTTATGGTGCCTAAGCATTTCGTAAAGCCAAGTCGTTCCTGACTTTTGGGCACCAATACCGAGGAAATTTAGCATTTGTATACGATAAATCTCCTATGTACGATTGATCTCTTACAGCCCTTCTAGTTATTCTGCATCAGTTGTTCTATATCCTCCTGACGATAAAAATGCCAGAAGCTACCCTCTGTGTTGAGCAGCATTGTACCTATTTTATGAATTAAGTTCGCATCATAAAGCGCATTTTTATTCCTGCTCTCTAAAGTTTGCGAGAGCTCTGCAGCACTGGGGGATATCACCTCCAAGCATCTGCCACTAGAAGAGACAATATCCTCATACCGGATTATGTGGGTTTCTGGAAGATTTCTGCTATATTTCTCGTAGTACCAGGATAAAAGGCTTATCTGCCGCATGTATCTATCCTGTTGTTTCGATAATATTGTTGATAACATGGGATCTAATGATTCACCTATCGGAGTGTGCCCATTATGGGGTGGGATACTAACGCTGCTCCATGATGCAAGTATGGCAAGTGGATTGCGTATGATGGCAAAACATGGGAAACGGGTAATAAGCGACCCAAGAAGCGCGGTAAAGGCATTGGGATGTTTAATAATAAGCTGGAAATTATCTGCTAGCCTCTTGTCCATTTTTACATTTCGAAGCTGTGCCAGACTTTTTCTTAAGCCATTTTCATCCATATCTCTTCCGAAAGTATTATCGATGAACCCGTCTTCGGTTGCTTTGCTGAGTACCTTCCCAGTTGTCCTTGCCGATTTACGTTGATCTGAGAAAAACTCAGTTATCATCGCGATCCTATTTCCATTATCATGAATTTGACATAAGGATCCGACATCCATCGGCTCAACGAGAGCAACCGTATCAGGCAATTGATTTAATAAATAACAAGTAAGGGCAGTACCTGACCTAGGTATTCCTGTTAGAATAATGTCTCTCATTTCTATGAAATCACCAAATCTGATCAATATCTTCTAAAATATGCAAAAATACTTGTCTTTCGCCCCATAGAGT
>JALZGI010000290.1 GCA_030861105.1 Thermoproteota archaeon | reverse complement strand
GAACATATCGATGGCAGGCATTGTCAGTTCATAGAATTCCCTTGATAAGTTGCTTATTTCTCTGGACAACCAAGAGAATGTCATGTAATATTTGTAGGCTCTAATATGTATATACTTTCGTGCTCGTTTCCATGTTAAGATCTGTATATTATCGCAATATGACTTGCCCTTATAGAGTGTTCTACTTCAACATCGCCGACGAGGATATGGTCACATTCTACGCACCTAATCAGCATTTGTATGTTGAGTCTCTTGTCATCAGTATGTTACTGTCAAACTTTGTACCTATCAATGCCAGGGAATGCGCTGACATCATTGATCTGGAATACTTCGACACTTGGCTGTGGTGCCTTAACCTTCTCGATGACCGGCATCAACCTGCTGCTGATAAAATTATTCAGGTCCTGTTCGGACTCCCAGACGTCAGCCACATGAATAGTGTTACCCGAGTTCTCAAAAGCGGCCGCATGAAGTATTACACCTGTAGGGTGTTTGTGTTCCCAATCTACTTCTTTTCGTATTGACTCGTACATTTCCTTTGTTATATTATCTGCTTTGAAGAGAGCTAAAATTGCCATATCATTCCTTCTGTTTACAGTGATTTAAAAAGCATACTTTTGCGCTCTCCCCCTCTCCAGGCTGATATTCATTGATTAAATCTTACAGCAAGATCTTAGCCTGCTCGTTTCCAATTGGTATGTCGTAATCTATGTCAGAGAAGTGTATTCCACAATTATGATGCTGTCTGATGGTATTTACAGCAAATAGTATTTGCTCGGTTTTGTGTGTTAGTCCCAAAGTTTATATGAATCGCTACTCCTAGATTGGCTAACTGCTTTAGGGTAGTAATGAGCCAAACACAACGAGGACAAAATAGGATTTTGGTGGTCGACGACGAACCTGACCTTACAATGCTCAGCAAACTTGCACTAGAATATCATGGGTTTAAAGTGGATACGTTTAATGATCCTCGAGAGGCATTATCAAACTATAAGACTGACCTTTATGATTTGGTCATCCTTGATATTAAAATGCCGAAAATGGATGGATTTCAGTTGTATGACGAAATGAGAAGGAAAGACCAAAAAACCAAGATCTGCTTCCTTACCGCAAGTGAATTGTATTATGAGCAGTTTAGAAAAAAAGAATACGATGCGATAGACAAAAACCTATTTATCCGAAAACCAATCGAAAATGAGGAACTGCTAAAGGAAATAAAACGAATAATGAGTTCAGCATGATTTACTATTTAACAAGCACAAAGAAAAACAAAGACTTCTGAGACAATTATTGCATAACATTTCGACTTGATCTGTTTTTCTTCTAAGAAAATAACTTAGTTTGCCCAGTTCCACATAGTTTGTCGCAATATATATCAGAGAGTATGCTCTCAAATCATTGTAGGCCAATCGCACTATTCGTTGGTAAGAAATACTGCAGAAGGTGTGAATGTTATTTTATTACTCCTAAAGTGTTTTCCGAATGTTGCGGAATGCAGCTAAGAACGACATTCCATTTTAGGTTGATTTAGTTTACTGATGTAAATATCTATTCTTAAATAAAACTAGATTATACACAACCCCTATGAGATTCTTAATTAGAACCAGAATTCCTACAGACGCTGGAAACAAAGTGCTACAAGATCCAAACTTTCTGACAAAACTTGAAGAATACATAAACAAGGTCAAACCTGAAGCATCGTACTTTATGCCTATCGAGGGTCAGAGATCATGTGCTTTCATAGTTAACGCCGAAAGCAATGATCAATTACCTGCTATGGTTGAACCTCTGTTTCAATGGATGGGTGCTAATGTAGATGTGATTCCTGTAATGAACTTTGATGATTTGAAAAGGGGATTACAGAATAGATAGAAATAATTAAGATTCCAAAAAGAGAAACGTTATAGAACACCGCAGGAGGAGGTAGAAACAGCACGGCATGAAGATACCAGAGCTGCTTCTGGGGGAACTCCTGCGGGTAGATTTAATACACTCAAAATATACAAAAGATTTCTGAGACAATATTGCATAACATTTCGACTTGATCTGTTTTTTACTAGTCTTATATAATTTAGTTCACATTATACTACAAGGACCTGTCTCCCATTAGACAAGATCACCACCCCGCAGGAAGGTCCTAGACTCGACCTTCTTTTTTTATGTCGCATTATTCATTGGTTGAGTCTCCTGCGGTTCCTTAAATCTCTTACTCCGTCAAACTAACAGACTCGAAACTATTTTGTGCAATAGATAGGCCAGGCAAGTTAACAAAAAGGTGGAATGCAGCTAAGAGCTAATCCACATTGTGGAAGAATCTATAAGGAAAAGGTTAGGACAACAAAGAAAAACGCACTCATGGATAAGGCATTGGCGAGAAGATAGAATTACAGCCAATTCATGAAAATAGTTCTATCGTATAAATATTGTTTCTACATAATAGTATACTCTAAATATCTATCAAAGATATTTATTATAAATATCCTAATTTTTCTATACTCTAAGAATGTAGTTATATTTTACCGACCTCAAATATACGTATACAAACGTTTAGTCATTTGATATGAAAAACACATATCTAACATTGGCAGCAGTCCTGGCCCTAGCAACCGCAGCCACATTGACACCAGTAGCGATATCACAACAAGCATTTGCACAAGATGGTGGCGCTGAGAGTGAGACAGAAATCGAGAATCAAGCGAAGAACAAGTGTGTTATCAGTGGTCTTGGCAACAGCTGTGATCAAACTGCTGACGCTGATTTGACCATCACCGTGCCTACCGCACCGCCAGCTCCCGGTACTTAGGTACTGAATCCAACACGGAAACAAACTGGGGAGTTCACAGTCTAGTCCCCTCCATTTTCTTTTCTTATTTTTCAAGTCGTTGTGTATGCTGGGAATGCAGCTAAGAGCTAATCCACAGTGTGGGAGAGTGTATAAAGAGAAGGTCAGAGCTCGGAAGAAAGTACTCAATTAAGAACTACTAAAGATTTCTAGTGGAATATAGCGTAACTCATTTATATCAGCGCATTCTGCAAATTTCTTATTTAAGTAACTTAGTAGATTTTTCTCTAACTTTGTTTATATGGTCGAACGTCGTATTATATTATGGGCCTACTGTGCTAG
>JALZGI010000289.1 GCA_030861105.1 Thermoproteota archaeon | reverse complement strand
GAATTACTCTACACTCGGGTAAGTATACCGACAGACTTACCTCTTTCTAATGCATATATTTCTTACCTGAAACATGAAAAGCTTGCAATTAAGAGTTGGAGGGAAGAATAACTATTCCAAAGCTGGTTTCGAGTCTGTTGGAGACTTACCTCAGATATTATGCATCAACAATTCCGTTATTATCATTATTTATTTGTATTCGGGAAAGAGAGAAAGAAAGAAAGGTTTGCTAATATTTAATACTAATCTACAATAATCCGACATCTAGCTATTGTTTGTAGACCATTTTTCTATCTACGATTATCCCTGAAAGATACTATAGTTAATTCAAATACAAAGTGGCCTTTCCTGTAAATATTCGGTTTACAGTTTCTTGCTGACTAGAAGATTGTACGCGCCAGTTACAAATAAAACCAAAAAAGTTCACGTCAAAAAAACATTTGGAAGTATTTCTTTGATGATCCTCCTAGCACTGTCGTTAGGTCCTCTTATTTTCAGCCTAAAATCTACTAATGCTCAATCAAACAATGATATGTGTGAGAAATTACCTGTTGTAGAGATTGGTGCAAATGGACAACGAGGGGTTGATACGGCTGAATTTGCCGTAGATGGGGATCCTGATTCTAGGTGGGCAAATCAGGAAATAGGTTCATTTGTTCAGCTTGATTTAGGTATTAAAAATGTTATATGTGAAATAGATATTGCCTGGTTTAGAGGAGATGACAGATCTTATAATTTTGCAATATCGACTTCAAATGACGGAGCCAAGTTCAAAGACATCGTCACTGCCTCAAGTACTGGTAAGACAGGGTCTCTTGAAAGGTACAATATACCCGATCAGGTTGCAAGGTTTGTAAGAGTAACTGTTTTCGGAAATACCCAAAATGACCTGGGAAGTATAAATGAGATGGCTATTCAAGGGCAGAGCTGCAATTCTCCAAAGATAATAGGGATCTCTACAACTGGAGACGATGGACATTTGTCTCAGAATACGCTTGACAATAGTCTTAACACCAGATGGTCCAGCTTTGGACTTCCCTCATCAATACAATATGATTTGGGTCGATCTCAACCCATATGTGATATTGACATAGCTTGGTATCGTGGGAACCTGAGAGTCAATAGTTTCACAATCTCAGCCTCCCAAGATGGACAGAGCTTCGTGCCCCTTTTCGTTGGACAGAGTACTGGTAAAACTTTCTTGCCAGAAAGATATGATGTAGCAGACACCATTGCGAGGTTCCTGAGAATTACGGTTACAAGTAACACTGAGATTAACTGGGCAAGCATCTCAGAGGTTGGCATTAATAAAAAATCACCTTCATATGATCTACCATCTGATTCCACACCTGATCTACCATCTGATTCCACACCTGGAGACCAATCAGACCCATTTGGAATTGAGAAAATATATCCAACAAAATCAGGAGGAGAAGAATGGTTTATGGATATGACTGATGGTCAGGATTCAAGATCAAGGCCTCCATCCATGGAGAAAAATTCAGATGGAAGTTTCAAAGTTGAAAGTAGCCAAGTCAGATATGGTGTCTTTACTTCCGCAGGATACAACCCAGATGAAATCGAACTAGATCATGGAGTACTTGCAGAAAGAGGATATATGCAATCACCCCAAGACTGGAGAGATGTTGAGATGACAGGTTATGTTAAAGTAAATTCAGGCGACTCAGGGGAGAACTTTGCATGGTATGCTAGAGGTGGAAGACATACTGGAAGTGGCAATCCTGAAGGATGTGAAGGCTCTGCTTACAAGCCTGGTCTCTTCTACGATGGTAGAGTGAGATTTTCAAAAGAGCAGTGGCATGTATCCTATGACTTTACTGATCACAAAGAGGCAATGAGCTCCATAGAAGACAGGTGGGTTGGCTTTAAGGGCATAATGTGGAATGACGAAGAACAAAATGGCGAGACTGTAGTAAGAATGGAAATATGGGTAGATAACAATGAAGACGGCAATGAAGATGGACCCTGGGTAAAGGTAGACGAGAATACAGATAGTGGAGGATGGGGTGACACCGGTGAGGAGTGTGGAGGAGAGCCTGACCAGATCATTACATGGGGAGGACCAATAGCCACATTTAGGTGGGACGGAGCCTCTGATGTTGATATAAAGAACTTCAGCGTCAGGGAAATACAACCTCCCACACAATAATTTCTTTTAAAATAACCATAGCTACTTTGGAGACGAATATTAAACGAGTTCGTTAATTATCCACGTCGCAGAATCCCAAACTGTAAAGGCGGTTGTGGGCTCGTATTATGTTAACTAAGATTACTATGGCTAGGAAAGAGGATAAAAAAACACTACAGTAACAAAAGCTAGTTGTTGTCTCCCGGAGGTTTAAAATACCAATACTGTTAGGAATAGCATATGAATAAAAGAAAATTTAGCGGAAGTCGTGGCGGAAATTGTGAGTGCGTCTGTCATAAAAGAGTTGGAACAAACGAATATTGTGGATATTGCACGGGATCTCATTCTAGATCAAGAGGTTTTTAGTCTAAGGACTTATTATTTACATGTATACGCCATTAACCGTTAATAGCATAGATACCGCGCACTTCCATTAAGATGACAACAAGGACTAGTTACTTTGCATGAAAACCAAGCCTCCACACATTGAGGGTTAATAAAGGTATGAGCTCTTTGCAGGTTCAATCAATAAAATATGGGGGACAAAATTAACTACATGTTATTAATGTTCGATTAGAAATCAAGATAATTGAAAAACACAGCATTTGATTCACCCCTTTCATAGACTTGCTTGTTTGACGATCCTCTAACTACTTGATCTTTGTGATGGACACTAGCCACGAATCTTTAAATTGTCTCAAGGTCTCGATGCTTTTGAAAATCCGTTGTTTATTAATAGACATCCAGGACTATATTACAAATTCAAGCAAGATTACTGTATGACAGGAACTTTTCTAATTCTTGTTACAGTGCTGTGGTTCAGCATCATCTCTTTCACTTTAAACATTTTACCTATATCCACATCTGCCCAAGAGAGAATAACGCTCAATGCCTTGTTGGTAGAACCAAGAGAAAGATGGGAGAATGCTCTTGTTCCAATGGCACTCCAGGACTTGGCAGCAATGCATCCTGAAATTGATATTCGGGTAAATTATACAATTCTGCCCTACAACATTGCTCGAGAACAGATGCTAAAAGCATTGGCGAATAATTCTGATGTAGATTTGATTTCTGTTGATCAGATTTGGCTTGGCGAATTTGCAGACATGGGATACCTGACTGACCTTAGTAACTACTCACAGGCCTGGGGCAGACTTGATGAATGGTACCAATCAAACTTAGATGGAGGAGTCTATAACGATAAAATTTACGGAATTTGGGCGTGGACTGACGTAAGATCAATTTGGTACTGGAAAGATCTCTTGAACAAATCAGCCGTCGATCCTGATTCATTAAAGCTGTGGGACGGCTACATAGAATCTGCAAGAAAGCTTAATGATGCACTAAACGACCAGGGAATCCAAGGAATTGAATTGACAGGTGGTCCAAATTCTCAAAATGAATGGTACCCATACCTTTGGATGCTTGGAGGATCTATCGTGGAAAGTAGACCAGACCATCCAACAAAGGGATTTTATTGGTTTCCAACCTATAATAGCTCCCAGGGAGTAAAGGCGCTTGAATTTTACAAAAGACTTGTAGATGCTGGAGTCAAACCGGTAACTCTTGACTTTGAGAAGCAATTTGCCAATAAAAGATATGCTGTCATTTTAGGGGGGTCATGGTTACCTACATCTTTTCCCTCCCTTACAAAGCAAGAAATTGAACAACAAATTGGGATGATACCAATGTTTCCAGTGCCAAACGAAAATACAACCACATCAACTATTATGGGCGGATGGTTGCTCGCTATAACAAATAGTTCTAATAATAAGGACCTAGCATGGGAGCTTATTGAAACGATGCTAAAACCCCAGATACTTTCGTCAATGCTAGCAGAATATGGATATCTGCCAACTCAAATACCAATTGGTGAAGGGCCTTATTCTGGCGAGCTTCGAAACTCAATACCCTATTATGACCAACTAATATCCCTTGTGCAATTTGGACATGCTAGGCCCAACATAGCCGAATATCCTCAGATAGCCGACCATATAAGAGAAGCCATCGATAATGTTTATTCTGGTGCCAAAGGACCTAAACAAGCCCTAGATGATGCCGCCGCTAAATCAGCAAAGGCTCTTGGCTGGAACTAAAACTAACATGTTTTGTGTCCTGATATGGCCTCGGTTATAAAAATTAAATCTTATTTGTAGAGATCTTTCAAATTAAATAAGTGGCTGCCTTCGTCAATAAACAACGGCATGGCTGACTAGACAGATAATTGCATTCACGGATATCATAAGGATATGTATAAAGTATAGTAGACCAACAGACTGTGCCCTCCTTATCCTTAATCATCCTGTTGTTATGCTTGTTCTAATTGCTGCTTTTGTTTGTTTCCTTATTTGGATATAGTATTATCTTTTAGGAGTATCTATTTCTAGTTTCGTATCTTGCACGATATTTGTAGCCCCCATTTTCATTGCCGTAATTCCCACTCCTGTAATTGCCTCTTTGATACGTGGGAGTTTCTTGGCTACCATATCTCCGACCACTGCTTCTATAGTCAGAATTGTTGCTAGAGTAACGATTGTTCCTGTATCCATAGCTGTGTCCCTGATTATATCGACTCCCGTATTCGCTATTGTATCTGCCGCTGCTGTACCTACTTCCATTTCCGCTGTTATTGTATCTCCCGTAGCTGCTACCACCACCACCACCACCATATCTTTGACGATAATCCCTACGAGCATACTGCTGAACTATGGGTATCTCAATTCCCATCTCTTCGTTTAATTTGTGAATAGGTCTCTCTGTGGCCTTAAGAATCCTTCCAAAGTCCTCCACTCTGTCCTGAGAAACCAATGAGATTGCCTTACCTGATGCACCAGCTCTCGCAGTCCTTCCTATCCGGTGAAAATAGATCAGCGGGTCTTCGGGTACGTCATAATTTATCACGTGACCGACCGCAGGCACGTCAATCCCTCTTGCTGCAATATCCGTGGCTACAAGGACATCTTCAAATCCATTTCTAAATTTGTGCATTGCGCTGTCTCTTTGTTGTTGGGAGAGATCACCATGTATTGTAATTGCTTTAAAGCCTTCTTGCTTTAATTCAAAAGCAAGTCTATGTGTTCGCTGTTTTGTTGCAGCAAAAACTATTGTCTGCTTCTCACTTCTATTTCTGATAAAGGCACATAGATGCTTGAACTTTTCCTTCTCGTTAATAACGAGGTAAGATTGTTCTATAGTGTCAAGACTAAGTTCTTCTTCGTTTAGTCTTATTTCCTCTGGACTATCCATATAGTCTTGAGCAAGTCGCAAGACTTCTCGCGGCATTGTTGCTGAAAACAAGCAAGTCTGCCTGTCTTCGTTCATGTAGGACAAAATATATTTGATGTCATCTACAAAACCCATATCAAGCATTCTATCAGCTTCGTCAAGCACTGCGAATTTTACTTCCTCAAGACTGATTGAGCCACGTTTGATATGATCAATCAGCCTACCTGGTGTAGCCACAACAATTTGAACACCTTTTGCCAATTGGTTGTACTGTATGTTGATGCTCTGTCCACCGTATATGGATACGGTCCTTATGCCAGTGTATTTTGCAAACTTGTTAATTTCCGTTGTAACTTGTACCGCTAACTCCCGCGTAGGAACAAGTATTACCGCTTGCACCGGACCTCTCCGTTTTATCCTTGCCAGTATTGGCAGAGCAAAGGCTGCCGTCTTCCCGGTTCCTGTATGCGCCTGACCTATTACATCAATACCCTTCAAAATAAGAGGTATTGCCTCTTGTTGAATAGGAAAAGGAGCCTCAAATCCATTTTCTTTGAGTGCTTTAATAAGTTCAGCACCCAATCCTAACTCTTCAAATTTTGTTTTCATTTCTATTACTCATTTATTCATACAAAAGTAACGGAAAATACTTAAAGTAATTTTTTAAATGTACTTGTCGACTTGCCGTAGACCTTTTGCTTTAACCAATCACAAGCAGTACGGAGATATAACCTTTCTTATATAATTTTCAAGAAAGGCAGCAAACCAGTATATTATCTACGCGGGAGATGCAAAAATGATTTAGACGTAGTTGAGAGATTTGTCTTTTCGTGTTGTATGCCGTGAGTTTTTTGTAAATTACCTATACCAGAGTCTCTGTACTAATTGACGGTTCCTACCAGGCACTTTTCTTGCTTTTTTCTTTCAAAGATTAAGAAAAGAGGTCGTACATAATAGGACAAGGCTTTAGACAGGTAACTTAATTGTAGAGGTATCTCCTATCCAGTTAGATTCCCGTACTCGATTAATGCCTGAAGCAGAAACGTATCCAATCCAATACCTCGATCAGCAAGGCAGCCCCAACAAACACCAAGGACAAACATTAGCTTTCAGCAAATAACTCCAGGATTGCCACTCCACACCTCAGAAATGGTACTGCAGAAACTAACAACAACAACAACACATCTAAATTGGATATGAAATGTTTACAAGTATAAAAATAACGTCATCCAATTTTTGTCCTCAACTATGATACGC
>JALZGI010000259.1 GCA_030861105.1 Thermoproteota archaeon | reverse complement strand
GAGTCATCCTGTAACTTCAGTGGAAAAGGAAACACCTGTCTTCAAGTTCCTATAAACATTGAAGCAGTCGCTGCCGCAGGAATTTAAGAACAATAACAACAGACAGCAAACACCCCCCACTTTTATTTTTGATCACTTAGTTTTACATTTTAACTTCACAGTCTTAGAAAATGTATTCTGGATGTCCGGGGTCAGAAGAATGTCAACAGGGAAATGATGGTTATTATTAATCTTATACTTTTGGTCCAGGTTCATACACGAACCTCGGCGTATTAGGAGGACATAAGAAGGTGTCAGTGTTGTTTTTAGCGCATCCATGCGAAAAGTAAAATTCCTCCTCTTTCTGTATATGATCTAATTCGCGTTCAAGTTGTCTTTTTGCTAGATCGACCTGCTTTGTTGACTGTTCATAATTCTTCAATGCTTGCTGTGCTGCTTTTACTTCTCTTTGTGTTTCTTCTAATTCTCTTTGTGTTTCTTCTACTTCAATTTGTGATTGCATAAAATTCTGAATTGATGGTATGATAAAGTAAAGAGATACTACAAAGATAACAGCGAGTAATACGAATTTTATTAATGCCAACTTGTTTAGTTAATCCTTTCTTTCTTTTTTCTTATTGATTATAGACTTTCTGTTATTTCCTCATTAGGTTTCAAGGAGATGAGTTCGATTTGGGTCACAGTTAGGTAGTAAGAGGTCACTTCATAAATTTTTTAATTTTTTGAAGAAAAGCCTCCTTGTAGGCTTCAAATGCATCCTCTCTCTGTAAACATGACTTGCAAACATAAGACTGAGACTTGGTATATTCTAAGTATGGATATTCATTAATATCATATTCATCTACTTCTGGTTCTTCCTTTCCGCAAATGAAACATGTCGGAACTATGGTTTTCTTATAACGTCCCTGGCTGGGCGTTTTTCGCTTTTGGATAGTGGCCTCTTCATAATTACGGGTTTGGTTGGCATTACTAGCTGAACAATCAAGGTGTTTGATAGATTTTGTGCCTTTTGACCAAAGTGCCCGTCCTGAGGTTATCTCTTTACCGCATACAATACATTTACCCCTAAACTTCAAATTAATCAGTATCCAATCATCTATACTATTTTCTGCCATTAACTATCAAATTCCTATAATTCCGGTGAACAACTCTAGTTTAATAATCTTGATACTAGATTGGAATAAAGAATAAATTTCATTTCACTTACTACCCTATCAATAGAAATTTGATGCAATGTATTCAGAGACTTATCACATACGTCTATTCTCTATTACCGTGCGGATACGATAGAGTGTGAGGTTGTTCTAAACAAATGATATCTTAGAAGTTTAATCTCCTTACCTTATCAATTATTCCTCTGTCATCTGCTTCCACTTCTGTAGTGATATAAAGAATATGATCTTCTCCTAATGGCATCGTAATACGTTTTATCTTTTCATACTCTGCCAATACATATTTTCCCCTTCCTATTTTTGGTGCAAGTTCACTTCGTGTTTTCCACGCATTAATAGCTAGATCAAGTGATTTCTTGCTCTCTTCTGGTGTCAACAAGTTAGTAACGCCTTGACGATGGCCAGAATGCATTATTTTACCGTTATTATCACAGATGGTGACTAGTCTTATCTTTGGGTCCGTATTCATTATATCTTCATATATTTTTTTATAATCCATGATGGCGCTAGGGTTATGCTAGAATTTAAGGTTTTATAAAATACTTTAACGCAAATATTAGAATTAGGATATATTTAGAGATATTAGTTTCATTCCATAAGATTTCTTATATTCCACCAATGAGTAACATAATATAGTGACTCTCAGTTGCAATATCAAATAGGTTGTTCTGGCTGGAGTTATACTGCTTGGCTAGGACCCTTTTATCCTCCGAAACTTGAGAATGCAGATTGGCTAAGATATTACTCACAGGTTTTTGATTATGTGGAGATAGACTCTTCCTTTTATAGAATGCCCAGCAAATTTATGGTCAAAAACTGGGCCAAGAGAACACAAGACAACTTTAGATTTACGGCCAAATTTCCTAAAGTAATAACACATGACAAACATCTGGTAGACATTAACGAAGAAGTATACACGTTTCTTGAGAATATGGAACCATTACAGCAAAAGACTCTGGCTCTTCTTATCCAACTACCGCCGCCAATGCAAATAATGCCAGGACTTGAAGATCTAAAAGAACTTGTTTCTCTTTTAGATGGTAGGTTTAGATACGCAGTTGAAGTAAGACATCCTAGTTGGGTTCAGGATTTAGCATACAATTTCTTTGCTAATAATTATCTGTGTATGGTATGGAGTCAACTTGCTCATATGAGCACTCCACCAATAGTTACAACAGATTTTTTGTATGTTAGATTCATTGGTGATAGAAGCATAGACGAAAAAGACTTTTGCGAAAATTCAGAAGGATAGAATCTTGGAAATGAAACAATGGGCGGATGAA
>JALZGI010000244.1 GCA_030861105.1 Thermoproteota archaeon | reverse complement strand
CAATTATAGAGAATACCTTTTGACTGAGGTGGTCGCTACAATATTTGTACCGCAGAAAAGCTGTAGTACGAGTACCTTCTTTTTATGTTATGTAGTGCTTGTAGATGGTGTAGGGTTTTGGTTAATAGAAAAAAAATACACAAATCAGGGGCGAGGAGAGCAAGAAGAGATTCTTCGAAGAGACAGAATACTAAATCACATTCTATGTTACCAAGACGCAAGGATATTACTCTTAATGACAGACTTGTGTTATATCTGAACAGCGCATTATCGCTAGAAAATGCTGCTATTGAGAGGTTACAAGCAAGGATAAGGCAGACAAAACTAGGTGATTCTAAGGTCCAATTGCAACATCATTTAGAAGAAACAAAAGAACAACAAGTTAGGTTAAGGAGCTTAATTTCCAATCTTGGTGGAAAGCCAACAAGAGATAAAGGGAGTCTGCCGATCGCTTCATCTTCAAAATCGATCGAAAGTTTACTTAAAAAACATATGACAAATATAGAAGTTGAGCTTAAAGGAGCTAAAGATGATGCCGTAATCGAAAGCGGCGAAATTGTCCTTTACGATATCCTAATTCAACTAGCTCAAAAGGCTGCCACAACAGTAGGGGGAGATGCCATTCCTGTTCTGACTCAAAGCCTGTCTGAAGAAAGAGCGATGATGGATTGGATAAAAGCTAATAACCCGGTTCTGATTACCCAACTTTGGCCAGATATATCTGCTCCTACGGTTGAGACCAAAACGATTGAACCAAGTCTTGGTGAGGATCAAATACAACAATAATAACGGTTTAGGTAACCAATAAATTGTTAATGAACATTAGCCTATCTCTTTTCCCTTGCACACTCTGTTACTAACTCTTTTCCGTTTAACTAATTATAGCAGAATAGTATTAAAGATAGGTACTACAGTGCAGAAAGGAGTAAGCTTTGTTCAACGTTTTTTGTTTGTGACTATTGGTCACAGTACTAGGTTATAATTTGAAATGAATCGACCATTCTTTGAAAGGTAGGTAGTTGGGAATCTAACAATACATCTAATTTCTCCTTCTCAGTACTTGCTACCTGAAAGGCAATGCCATACCCTGTATTATTTGTCATGGCAAAGTAACTTGTCGTCTTTGAAAAAGCAACATCTTGGTACGGCATAACAAAAGTTACTTTGTGTGCGGGTAGTCCAGCCAATGTAGCCCCTTTGTCATATTCCATTAGTTCAAAACCAGAAATATCTCTAAAAGGAGCTACACCTGCTCGAACGAACTGATTTAAGGTCACTATCCGGGGTTCGAGGGCGTCAACGGTTGCAGTAAAAATAAAAACCGTAGGCACGTCTGAAGTATCGGTCCGACTAAAGCTCACGGATTTCTCAGTAACATCTTTTTGCCAGTCTGATGGATACCGCAGTTGTATTCCTAGTAGAGGATCTTCGTATAATAAAAATCCGCCTGAGTTTAGAGAAATTGGTTGGATCGCATTTTGGGTATCTACAAGAAGAGAAAATTCCTCAAGGCCAAATAACTTTTCATATCCGGACATGGGGGTTAGCGTAGCTATACCATCTGACAGGAAAAAGAGCAGAGTAAGAGACGAAATGAATAAATAGTAAGAAATATTTTTTTTCAACGTAGAATTCATACGAAGACAAGGATATAGGATTTACTAGCTGTGATACAGATAAGTCCTAGTAAAAATTGATCGTGGATTTGAAAGAGTAGCGCTGCCAAGCATGTGAAACCCAGAAAACAGGAATTTATAAGGAGGAGAAAAATATTGTCAATCCTCTCTAAACAGCCATCTTGCATATATTGGAGGGAGCCTATCAAAGGACCGCACGAGACTCGACCTGGATTACCACAAACCATAGTCAGGTCTAGGACCTCCTTGCGGATATGACAACTAGCTGGACATTATGTTGGGCTAATTAGGTACCAGCAAATATTTTCCAGATTGTCGTACTTAAGAGTATAGATTTATCTGTTTGTAGTAATACAAATCTTGTAATAGAGGAATCAAAACCGGGAGCAGGAAGCAGCGCTCCTGGGTGGTGATAACTCCCTGGCATGTTTTTGTCTTCCTCGCTCCTTTGAGCCGGTCAGACTTATCGCATACCTATCCTCTATTACTTTGATATTGTTGATCTTGAAAGTATTTGAATATTATTAGCAAAAACAAAATGTAATGTCTGCCTTAAATAAGACACAGGAACACAAAGACCAGAAGGTCCTTAATATAATATCTACCTAAAAGAAAAGCATAAAGACCGCAGGAAACTCAGAACTAGTCTGCACGAAGGGAACATGCTAGGCCAGTGAGTCTGGGCCACCCCTGCGGCCTGAGTCTATACACGTGTCGTAGGCCCGATAATAATACATCGTATACTCATTTAAACAATGTTAAAGAAAAATCTTCTTAACCCTTATATAGGTTAAATTAGTTTCACGACTCTCCTTTTTACAATTATTTAGGGACGAATTAATAGCTAAATTAAAAATATTGATACCATTATTCGTTCTTGTGCGACCTAGTCTGCCAATCTTCTCCCGGTCCCATCTGAATTTAGTACAAATCCCTCTGGTCCCGCCATGACCGGGCCGACGACCATAATTCTGCCATGGAACACTCTGGTACCTTGATGCCGTGTTATTTCCTCCTCGTGCGGTTTCACTTGAAGCCTAATTCAAATTCTAGTATTAACGGTTGTTATTTCAGCAGTAATCAAAGGAGAATCAGATTTATCTGAGGAAGAAAGGTGAAAACAGTGTAGGAATAGTAATAGAGGAATCAGTGAACTCTACCCGGCTAGGCTTTTGTCTCCCACAGTCTTATCACACGTGCCTATCCTCTATTATTGGCTGTAAAAGGGGTAACAGGTTCTGAGAACAAATTGCCAGTAATTCGATTGTTCCCCAGTTTGGACAATTTGGCAAAGCTCATCCATAATATGGGGTAATATACTGCAATAATCTAAAAAGTCATATATGAAACTTCTAAGAGAATATACATGGCTTTTAGGTGTAGACATTGCGACAAATGGCTCAATGAGCAAATGTTAGTACCTAATGAACGTGACTCCGTTATTACTTACAGTTGTCTATTCTGCAACGGATTCCTAAAGGAAACAAAAAAATTGTTGAGCTAGAAGATGCTTTGCTTACTAAACGATTAGTCAACGAG
>JALZGI010000242.1 GCA_030861105.1 Thermoproteota archaeon | reverse complement strand
ACGAATGCGCATCCGATTAATATGAATAAGGTTACTCCTGGCAAAGAAGTGATCTGGTCTTGAATAAAATCAGGAACAGTAGATACGATTGCATCTATAATTAAAGCAAAAATCAGAAGGCATACCCCAAGAAATATGTTTGACGTGTTTCTTGCTCTATAATGGGACAAGGCTCGGGAAATTTGCCCTCTCATAGTTACTCTCTCCTGGAATAACATCTCTTGGATGTCGGATTATATAATATGTGTGATCTAAAGCTTCTCAGGAGCTTTATATATGATAGGTAGGTAATAGGAATAGTTACCTAAATTGGGAAAAGCATTTATATTTCCACGCTTGTCAATCTGGAACCACGTCTATTAGCTAATTCTAGTTAGAAACAATCAAATTACCCATAATATATTCAATGTATCTTAATGAATAACTCAATTACCGCAACAATTTTCATCGCATTGATGATGACGATGGGAATTACGACTGCATACATATTTACCCCACCTTCGCCGGCTGTCATTTTTAAGACAACAGAAGGCGAAAGTGAAGACGATGGACAATTCAACAACGTGGGTCGCGGGCGTCGTTAGATTTTTTTACCTTACGACACCCTTAATGTCCGGTCAAGTTCCCAATATTTTGATTTATTAACAGTTTTATGAGACGCTGGGAGTACTACCGACCAGTGGTTGACAGTTATCTAAACAAAGAACCGTTGGACAGAATTTATTTGCGTGTTTCTGGTACGGTATATTTCTGCATTGATTGTAGTATATTTCATAGATTAACAAGGTTTAATGTATGGTAAAGCTACTAACTGATACCTATAAGCTACCGATGGTCCTTACAGGCAAGAAAACTAGGCTTCTTATTTTGGTATTTCTATGTGGTATTGGCTTAGCTGTTTCCGTATTCATAGTCTTTGGGAAGAATTATGACTTTTATGTTGTGGTTAGTGAAAGCATGGTTCCAAGCCTCCATACAGGAGATCTCGTGATCATTGACAAAACTAAAGATACCTGTCCGGCTTTGAAATGCTTACAGGTTGGCGATATTATTGTTTTCGAACCGGACTCTTCTACAAACTATTCAGAGCCCAGCAGGACAATCATTCATCGGATCGACGAAATAACTCTTAATTCTGAAGGCCAAAGAGTGATAAAAACTAAAGGTGATGCGAATCCTCAATCTATTCCAGGAGTTGACTATCCGATCACGGAAAATAGCATTGTGGGAAAGGTTACGTATGTTGTCCTATATATTGGCTTATTGTTAATGTACATCAACCTCATCGCTCAGATTTTTGTGCAACCATTTTTTTACATATTGATCGCAGCCGCAGGTGCCTCTATTTTCCTGCTAGAGTACAAAAGAAGAGGCTCATGACTAAACGCGCGAACATAATCCCAAATCTCATAGTTTAATGTAACAAGTTCTCTACGCCCTGCTGCCTCAAACCCAGATTGATTCCCAGTTTGGCGCACTCTAGACCAAAACAACTATAATATGGTATATGTTTAGATAATACAGCATATATGCCAAATTCGGGTTCAGTGGCCAAAGTCTTAAGATCGATTTCTGACAGTATGTCCCTTGATCTCTACAAGTCAATTGCTACCTCAAATGGCGAAAAAGGCGAAGACCTACTCGAAAAAGCCAAAATTACTCGCAAGCAATATTATTCGAGGCTCTCTAACATGACAAAAGCTGGGCTAATTAAGAGAAAGAACGGGCTATATTCTCTGACTGCCTTTGGCAAGGTTGTCTATGATTCTGAAACTGCGATCGAAAATGCATTCAATATTTACTGGAAATTAAAGGCAATTGATTCAATTGGTATATCAAATGAGCTCCCTAAAGAAGAATACTCAAAGATTGTCGATGCTCTGATAGATAATTACGAAATCAAAGACATGTTAATTAAGGAAGATAGAATCAAGGATAAAGCATCCATAGTAAATAAATCAGGAGAAGCCTCCAAGTATTCCAAAGCTTCCAGCATTGGGAAGATAAGTTAAGCCAAATAGTTGCTATCTCCTATATCTTTATAGGGAGATCTGACTCATATTGCTGACGTATCCTATTATGTCCTTATGGTCTTTTTGGATATCAAATAGATAACTTTTAGATCCAATATCCAGCGTCCTAGATCCTCTAACTAAGAGACAGTTAGAACTCGGGTTACTGACCTATGCCGGCCTAGCTTCCAATATTGTGTCTACATTCCTTACTTCGTTATTTGGCCCTACTAAAGTAAATCGTAGCTCGTCTCCAACTTCTTTGCCTCCCAAATAGTTTCGGAAATCATTAAGATTACGGATAGCATTGCCGTCTATGCTAATAATTACATCGCCACCGACGGGTATTTCTGCTCCATCAATAACTTTTGTGCTGTCACCACCCCTTATGCCTGCCTTGTCCGCAGGCCCACCTGGGGCAACCTGCAGTACCAACAATCCTGACGATTCGGATAACCCAATTTCATTTGATAACTCTGGCGAGATCTCGACTGCCGAAATGCCAAGCCACGGGCCCCCCCGACTTGTAAAGGAACCAGAAGATATAGGCTCGGAGACTGAGCCCACGTACATAAACGACAGTCCAACTATTGAAACTAGAATAAGAATTGGAACTATAATTTCACCTCTAATGGGAAGCACAGACGTTAATTTGCAGGAAAAGAATAACAACATTTCGGCGCATAAACTCTAAAATATACCGAAAGTATGCCATCAAAAAAGCTCTTCTACGAATTCCCGACTCCCAAAAATACTTCTAAGATTATATTCCGCTCTATTTGGCCATCTCTTTTTTTAATTTAAAGGCAGGCAAAACGAAAATGAGCACAATTAAGCTTCCAACAATCCATGCATAAGAAAATCCAATACGGTCCACTGATAAAGAGAAAAGGACAGGAATCCAAAAGGCACCAAATAAGGAGATGCCATTAACAAAACTGACGGCCAATGTCTGATAGTTAGGATCAAATCGTTGAGCAATACTAGTCCTCTTTGCCTCAGCATACACTATAACAAATCCAGCAGACAAAAATACTGCCGAAATAGTCATCGACGGGACTATGACATACACAGAGGGAACCGACATTCCCCCAATGCTGAGTGCGGCAGCCAGACCTGATATAATTAAAATCCTCTTCGCCTTTTTGGTTCTGTCATATAAACGGCCGAACACCGGAGAGAACAGAAGTGCTATTATTAAGTTTAGACTTCCGATAAAGCCAGCAGTAGCAAGATCCATTTTCATGTCTCCCACAAGGTAGTAAACGACGAAGGTCAAGATGATACTAGATCCTGCCTGAAAAGACAGTAATGTTAAGCCTAGTATAACTAGGCTTTTATTGAATATTGCGCGCCGTAATCCTAATAGACTTATTCCGTCTCGCACTTCAGCAGATCTGGTTGCTGCATAGGGGTCGTTGGCTGCATCTTGGCTTGGGTTTATTCGCTTCTTTGTCCTGATGATTGGATTTGGCGGTAGCGCAGAAAATATTAATATGATGCCCGTCATAAGTCCAAGTCCCCCTCCCACAATTAGACTTGTCCGCCAGCCAAAATGTTGTGCAAGTATGACCCATCCGAAAACTCCTATAATTCCTCCAATAGCGTGTGCTGAGTTAATCAGGCCAATCCCCAAACCTTCAGAGCGGTTGCCCAAATATTGAGAGATCAATATTACACTGGGTCCAAAAAAACAGGCCATCCCCACGCCTACAATAAATCTGAGAATAGCTATCTGAGAAATCGTATAGGATATACCGGTGAGAAGAGCACAAAATGATGCAATCAAGATTCCAATAACTGCTATTTTTGCTGCACCATATCTCGCGGCCAAGAGTCCAGCTGGCACCTGAAATATACCTACGCCAATAATAAAGCTCGCCGTAACTAATCCTAACATGGAAATGTCTTGTTTAAAATCTAATGCAATTAAGAAGAAAATAGATGCAATATTGAACCAATTTGCAGAATAAAATACCCTGGCAAGTAGTAGAGAGATTATCCGAAATCCAGTGTGGCCTTTTTTATTCGAAATCATATATAGGTGTCAGATATAGGGTTTATTATTTTCAGACAAGAATAACAATACATGTGTGAGATTGACCTGCATGACAAGGAAGTAACGTGAGATCTGTTAAATTCTGCTTTATAGATATCCCCCAGAAATTGGCAGAAAAACAAACAATGAGAGCATCTTATAGTCTTATGGTAACAAGTGTCTCGAGTGTTACTTAAGGCAAAGTGGGAAAACTTTAATGAATGATGGACATTTAAGTTCACCTTGAATATTTGGATCTTTCGCTGCTTATCGATACATTTGAGCAAATGGAGAGAACAACAAGTCGAATAAGTCTTACTGACAACCTTGTCGATCTATTTAAGAAGACACCCCGCGAGATCATTGATAAAGTCGTATACCTTATCCAGGGAAAGCTAGCCCCTGACTATGAATCCTTAGATTTGGGGCTTGCAGAAAAAATGGCTCTCCGGGCCATAGCCTATTCTTCGGGCTTATCTCTTTCTTCTGTTGAGAAGGCCTACTACACAACAGGTGACATAGGCGACGCCGCAGAACAGATCATGAAATCAAGAAACCAAACTACTCTACATTCTGACACAATGACCATAGAGAGAGTCTTCTCAACATTAGAAAAGATCGCGAAAACTACAGGCCATGGATCCCAGGAAACAAAACTTAGACTTCTTAGCAGTATACTTAATGATACTGAGCCCAGGGAGAGCAGGTATATTATGAAGTTTGTTATGGGTACCTTACGCTTAGGCATAGCCGACTTCACAGTGATGGATGCTCTAGCCTTGGCTTTCACAGGATCTAAATTAAACAGATCATTACTGGAAAGAGCATATAATGTGAATAGCGATCTTGGAACTATTGCTAAAACCCTGGCTATGAAAGGACTTGAGTCCATAAGGTCACTGCGAATTATGTTATTCAAACCAGTGCGTCCAATGCTAGCTGAACGTGTGCCAACTACCCAGGATGCTCTGGACAAGATGGATGGACGAGGACTAGCGGAATATAAACTGGATGGAGAAAGGATTCAGGTTCACAAGGGTTCTGACACCGTAGAGCTCTTCACGAGAAGATTAGATAAAATTACTCATCACTTTCCAGACATAGTACAGTCAGTCAAATCACTTTCCGTTGACGAAGCGATCGTCGAAGGAGAAGTGGTAGCCATTGATATTAACACGGGCGCTTATCTTCCGTTCCAACTCCTGATGCGCAGGCGCAGGAAACATGGAATAAACGAAGCAATGGAGAAC
>JALZGI010000221.1 GCA_030861105.1 Thermoproteota archaeon | reverse complement strand
GAATTATGGTTGGGATAATCCTAACCATGATTGGCATGACAAACCCAATAGGACAACATCAATTAGCAGATGCTTTCACACCAGATTGGATACCCATCTACTCAGACTTGGTATATGCCCCTGTTACAGCTTCACGAGATAATGTGTACGTTACATGGTTGAATAACAAAACGCGCGTCAACCAAATCTATGAAAGCAAGTACTGATGCAGGCAAGACATCCGGTGATGAAGTGATGATAAATGACGCTATCTGGTATGACAGGCAAAGTAACATCACCCACACCAAGAATAGGTCATGGAACTCCCGTAGTTGCCTCTGAAGATATGTATGTATGACGTGGTTTGAAAACGCCACAGGACAGAATAGACCCGAGGTATTCTTCAAAGCATGCAATGACGCTGGTGAAACATTGGCTATGTTATTAACTTAAGCAATTCAGCTAATGCAGCATCAGATGATCCTGCGATAGCAGCAGAAGGTGAGAATGTGTATGTAACATATTGGGACGACAAAACTGACCCAGGAAGGCGTTTGTGATATCGAGCAATGACAATGGCAGTACCTTAGGAACCCATAATGCTTTAATGCTACGACCACAAATGGCGCAGAAACTAATACAACCGCTGGAGCAGATGAGTGATATTTCTCCTTTTTTACTTTTTTGGTGAGTCAAGCATCCACCAAATATCTTCTTAATCATTAATGACAAACTGTAGTTTCACTATAGTTATCCCAATGATTGAGCATAACTGACCAAATTTAAGAACGAAAAACCTAATAATACGGGTAGAAATAATGTTTTATGGCAAACGTTCGTTTATGCTGTCTTGTTTTTACCACCTTTTTGCTGGTGCTGATACCATCATATATGAAGAATCTTAGTCTTATGATGTCAACAACGGTGTTAGCACAACCTTCTGCAGCAATAACCAATACATTTGAGATGGATGGGCAAATAGGCTCTTTAGTACTTGGAATGCCTCCAAACACTAAGACTGTTGATATGACTACGGTACCCATATTCATATTGTCAGGGAATTGGAACATGAATGTAGCTCACGGAAAGTTAATTGACTTTACAGCTGACTTTTATACAGGCCCTGTAAATGGAGCTGAAAATCACACCCATCAATTAAGCAATTTCAGAGTCAACGAAGACACTCCTATTCAACTCAGTTCAGACCAGAGCGTATCTATATCAGGGGTAGTGGATGTTGGAACGAATGGTAATAAAGCATGGGATAACGTAAATGCAACCGTTGATATCTCAAAAGGTAGATCAATTACCATCAGCTTAGCAGATGAGGATACTCAGCGCCATTTCATGGGACAACAAATCTATGGTATTGTTAAGGGATTAAAAGTATAAGTATAACCATGATACACTGGCTGAAGATAGACGAGAGAATAATATCTTGCTCTCTATCACGGATTTAATTCAACTATCAACCCATTGTCCCATCCATATTTCTTGTTCATCAAATGAGATACAATTGAAATTAATTCTAACTCCTTGTCAACAATCAGCCTTGCATATTTCTCGAAACTCTTATTGTCCCCATTGAATGAAACGTTGTGATGCGCAAAACATTTTGAATCCAATGAGCGCGTTTTTTGTGTTCAGAAACAACATAGGACTTTTTGTGATGCTCGACAAACCAAATTTATGTCCTATGGCGTTTGGCTGTTTTCCATCCAATACTATCAAGATAAAGAAATTGCGGTCGCTCTGTTGAAGATTGCGTAATACTCAATATCAAAATATATTATAATGTTTCCTAAATCCATATCCATAGATAGTACATTATGACCAGTCTTCCTTACTCTTAGATAGAGATCAACTTTGACCCTCAATCATATATCTGTCCACTTCTGTTGCCTGCTATTAAAAGATTGAAGTTTCCCAGACTATCTAGAGAAATAGGTATTATTTGTTATTCTAATAGTCACTTACTCATATGTCGGTGTTGACAAATATAGAATCAAGTAGGAGCCCCTGCACAATACTGAGCTGTAAAAACAGAAGAATGCAGATCCATTGCCAAAAGATCTTTTTAATAAAGTGAACCCTTCTAATTTAGAAAATGAATTAATGATTCGGCCCATAGAGCACAATGAGGCCGAGATTTGTGGCAAAATTGGATACGAAGCGCATAAAGCCATTTCTTCTGTTCATGGCTATCCTTCTGAGCAGCCTTCCGAAGATTATGCCATAGGACTTATCAAAAGTCTTCTTGGTAATCCAAATTCATGGGCTGTCTTAGCAGAGCGACAAGGCGAAATATTGGGAAGTATATTCCTTCACAAATTCCCACCCTCACCAGTGGCAGTGATAGGTCCACTTACGGTTCATCCTTCTGCAGAGGGCGGAGTTGGTAGGATGTTGATGGATGCTGCCCTTACTCAGGCTCATAAGCAAAACTACAACCAGATCAGATTAGTGCAATCACCAAGTCATATTCGCTCCTTTGTGTTATATACAAAATGCGGATTCGCTCTTCGTGAACCTTTATTTTTGATGCAAGGGCAAACACTAAGAGGTGCGAATAGTACAAGCAGCAATGTACGGCTAGTTCACAATGACAACGATATTTCTTTGTGCAATATGCTTTGCAAATCAGTACATGGATTTTCAAGAGAAATGGAATTGCGTCAGGCGAAAAACCAAGGCGTTGCCATTATGATAGAAAAAACTGGCACCATCACAGGCTACGCAGCAGGTGTAGGTATATTATGTCATGCAGTTGCGAAGTCAAACGAGGATTTGAAGGCGCTAATTGCTAATGCGTCTGCAATTCTTGGTCCTGGTTTTTTTGTACCCGCTCGAAACTATGAAGTGATTAATTGGTTGCTTGAAAACGGCTTTCAAATTGGTTGGCCTGCAAATCTTATGACGCATGGTCACTACCAGGAACCATCGACACCTTTTCTTCCATCTTTGGCATACTGAATCGGTTGGTAATTGCGATCCCCGGTTATCCTGTAGCTACTATCTTACCAATCTATGACTCAGGTAAGTTATATAATCTTGTCTCAGAAATCTTTTGTATTTTTAAGCTTATTATAGAGGAGTCATAGCAGCAGCAAAGGAGCAACTCTGGTACCTTGATGCCAGCAAGATAAAATGTGATAAATGTGGTGTCTTTAATCTTGCTCCCCTATTTGAGCTTGTTGCTCCTCTGTTTCTATTTGTTCAGTTCCAGCTGCGGTAACTTCGTCTAGGTTTATATCAACAAATTCGGGTCTAGAAGCAGGAGAATTGTGACCTGTCTTACACAATAACTCTAGATTCTTGGTCGTCATTACACACGCCTTATACTCAGCACCAGAATTTACAGTAACATTAGGAAATGTAGCAACATACTCAAGAATTCCTGCACTTGAACCAGTATCCGGCGCCAAAGTTAAAGAAGTAAGATTAGAAGAGACAGGTTTGAATGCCTCTGTCTCAAGGAATTTTACTTTTGATGCTTCCCCATTATTTACAGTAGCAATTGCAATTACATCACCCTTTGTATTTTCAACCCCAAAGACTGTCAAAATAATCTTTAATACATCTGCTCCTTTTCCTGTTTCTGCGTATGAGCTAATACTGGTACCTTGAGTTAGCAGGGCTGTCGAGACAGCGGCCACTAAAAACCAAACAAGCAGAGGCTTTGCAATAACTCTTTTAGTATTTAAACCTAGAATATAAGACATTTTTCTGACCTTTACAATATGTTCATTTAAATCTATACATCTCTAGGATTTAATCTCACTCTTTTCATTTTAAAGCCACAATTAGAACACGCGATTTCTATGTGCTTTTTCGCAATCCAGGGAGTAGAGAATTGCTCTAATAGTCAGTTAGCGATAAGGGAGAACTCGATTTATACAATGAAGAAAAGTGAAAGTTGAGGAGTAATAGAGGAATCATCAAAAGGGAATATGACCCTCATTATGGTTTTGTCTCTAAAGAGACTAATCACATATGTCTGTCCTCTTTTTGTTATTTAATACGACTTGTTATCTCCAGAAAAGGGCAATCATGATAAAATAGGATTAGAGGATGGCTTCTCTAGCCACTGTCTCCTGTTTTGTGTAATTCGGTAGTCCACACCACTTTTCCGTTAACTGTCCATTTGGCACTTCCCAAGTCTCTTCCATCAGGTCCTTGAGCTTTGGGAACATCAACCTCTAGACCGCGAAAGTCTATCGTTGTTGACATATTCTTGCCTGTTACACTTTCTAGAAGTTGTCCTATCATTTGTGACCATTGGCTTGCTTGCTGATGTCCTCCTTGATGCTCTTGCTGTTGTCCTTGATCCTTATTAGAATCTTGACTCATGATACCCTAGGAACAACTTTGCATTTATATGATTCAAACGGCATAACAGAATATGAGTGAATTACCCTAGAATATTGAGACAAAATTAAAATAAAAATATTGAGATTTTAGCTCTCTACTTCTGCCACTTGCAGTATTGGTTATAGCGGCACTACCTATGCTGCAATGTTATCGAAAATGAAATAAAAAGGTCATGAAATATTAATCCATTTTATTCTAGTCTAAGAATAGTTTGTGGACGTTTTCTTTTGTTATATGCAGCTTGTATACCTCATCATCTTTTACTATGAATATCTGATCATGCATTTCAAACAGTTCTATTATGTCTTTGATTTCCGAACTTAGCAGAGTTTCCGTCCTATAAGTACAATATACTAAACCAGGAATTCTGTTGTTATCATACGCTTTTTCAATTGTTAATGCCTGTTTAAAGGAAGATTTTGCAACGTCGTTTATAAGAAAGTCCAAACAGCATACCCGTTTACCATTGGAATTGCTGGCTATGTTATTTACTACCTTGACGAAATATTTCAGGATATTTTTCTGACTTTGAATTTGCATTTGAGATTGTTGGTGTGCTTGCTGCGTTTTTCCCACTTGGATATTATCAGAATAATAATATGGTTCGATAGTTTCATTATGCCAGCTAAGTTTAGCTAAAAGTTCGGTAGAAGCACTGTTTGGAGGGCCACAAAAGCATCTAAACAAGTCTTCTTCTTTGGCAAGTCTGTCCATGGATTTTAGCAATCCGAGGATGGATTCATCATCAGGATAAATTATTAGATAATGTTTTCTTGGGACTTGTGATTGTTGCCCTTTTAACCACTTGTCTACAGCATCTTTTACAATGGAGTTTATAGAAACGCCTCTTTGATGTGCTACTTCTCCCAGTTTGGTATGGACTTGATCATCAAATCCTCTTACTATTAGATTGCGAGTCATATAATCATAAATGCATGTCTACCATTTATATCTTGATATCATGCTATCAGTAGGCATACATTTATATAGCGATATCATGATATCATACACAATGAACCCATCCAAAGTAGATGAACACACTATGAATGAAGCAAAAACAAACTCTACGCGACATATTGTATTGATTATGGATGATATGGTGAAATACAATAGGGTAGCGGAACTTGGCGACGAAGTAAATTATCATAGCAAACTAATATCATACTATGGATTTGATGTCAAAACTGGCAAATGGGATACTAAACGCTTTCCTGTCACTAAAAACGACGCGCAGCTGAAAGGTATACAGTCGGATATAGAACGATATAACAATGCTGTAAGAGATTACAACAAGTATGCAGAGCATTTAGCAAAAGAGTTCTGTATTGATATTTATGATGAGGTGAAGAAAGGTCATGTTGTAGTATTTCGTCCTCCTCATATTCTTACAGATGTGCGCGGTAATTAAGCGAGCGATTGCAAAAAAATGCTGAAACTATTTGACATTAAATATGAACTTGAAAATGAAGTCTTTGATAAAGAGGAAGGTTATCCTGGCCCGAGTTATGAAGAGATCGTATCGATCTGGGTTGAACAACTTCGATCTGCAACCTCAGTAGATGAACTAAAAGAATCGGAGGAAATATCATGAATCTTCGGCTTGCAGATCCTGAATTGAAGCCATTGCAAGAAGCAGAGGTCATTGAGCTCCTTACCCAGCCCATATATCTGCGGGTTGCGATGATCAATGCACGTGACGGTACTCCTCTAGTTCACCCTATATGGTACAATTACAAAGATGGAATGTTCTTTGCTGTTAGTAACAGAAACGGCACGAAGGTCCAATCACTTAAGAAGAACCCTGAAGTCTATTTTCTTGTTGATATCGCTGATAGAGGAGTCCGCGGTAGGGCGAGTGCCAAAGTCATCGACAACTCTGACTACGCCACAAAGATAACAGCAGAAAACCTGGAGCGATACATGGGGTCTGTCGATAGTCCTGAAGCAAAGGATCGACTCGCAATTGCAAAGGATCATTACAGTGCCATCGAGATCACACCACATTTCGTTGCAACTTGGAAGGCCTAGATAGAGGGGTATAGAGCAGCTCTTTGCTGCACTCCATGGCATCCACAGAACATCCTAGGGAGATTAAAATAGTATTCGCATCTTCTGCAGTATTTCTTTCCAACCGAACAGTGCGATTAGCCTACAACGATTTTTGATTATCCCCTTAGACATATATTACAACAAGTCAATGAGGAACCTAACTAGCTCAAATGTTGCCGAAAAATATTAGCAATGATTATCGCTATTGAGAGAGGGAGAGACACCTGATTAAAGACCGCAAGAGACTCAACCGTTCCTTTTCCTTAAATACGACGTCCTCGAGTAATTCCACTATGGCACTAGGAGAACAAGTTGAAGAGTCCAGAGGAAAAATAACTGGTCAAAGAGTCTTAAATGTAGAAGGGATACCAAAAATGGAAACCTCCTTTGTAATGGAGGGAAACTATAAGGGAATTCCAAGCATAGATATTGGTACTTACGCTGCAGTGCTAAGGGAAGGAGTGTTACATGGTGAAGGACAGGGTATAGTAACAGCAAAGGATGGAAAGGGAGTGGTAACTTGGACAGGTCAAGGAATAGGCAAGTTTACAGGTCCAGGAAAAGTTAGTTTCCGAGGGGCCATATATTTCCGGACACCTTCGGCATCTGAGGGTGGAAACTTATCCTCATTCAATAACGTGGTAGCAGTATTTGAATATGAGACAGATGAGATGGGAAATTGCTCCGCTAAAAGTTGGGAGTGGAAATAGCACACGATTATAAATTCTACAGCTACATTCTCAACATTTCTTTTTGGCCTTCTGAATCTCCAGATAGGGAAGTAATGAATGACATCAAGATTCAACTCTCTCAGGATGGCGGTAACTCTCCCTGGTATGCTTTTCTCCTTCTTACTGATCCAGAAGGCCTATAGATTATCTGACTGTCGGGCAGCAATCAATGAATATGCTAACATTTACCACAATAAAAATGATTTAAGCAATGTTTCACCATCTCTGACTAGTAATGCTCTGTCTTGGTCTTTTTTCTCTGAAATCAACAATACCATTAACTGAATAATATAAGGGAAAACGAAGAGTTATTCGAATTCTTAATATCGACATCTATCACACATTTCAATGTTCGAACAAGGAACAATGATAACATCCAAGGAGTATCGAGGAAGAGATGAGATAATAGCACAAATATTACACAGCGTTAGTGATAGTGGTCCCCAAGGTATTACAAAAACAATGATTCTGTACAAGTCATCTCTTTCTTACTTTCAGTTAAAAGAATATCTCCCGATTCTAATGGAAAATGGTCTTATAGAAAAGTTTCGTCAACAAATGAATGAGAGCGGCAATGACAACGAAAAATTTGTTTACAAAATAACAGAAAAGGGTCTCCGCTTCTTGCACATTTCTCAAGAAATTGAAAGCTTGATTAGCATAAAATGAGAGCATAAAGACTTTACAACTAGACCATATGAATTTTCCAAGATGTAAGTAGAGTTAATCGATACAGATTACACAAAAGAGTGGGATAGTGTTTTTGGTTTAGTCAGTAGTTGGTGGCACAATTGCAAGATCATGTGTTCCATATCTTATAATACTCAGCTCTGTGTCCACCGTCATGCGGCCACATGTATTCTCCACTGTATAGAGTGTCTTGAGCAATCCTGAATTTATTGCATAAATGACAGCAACATGGACAGGCTGCCACTAGAATAGCATTTGTAATGATAGGTTTTTTCATTTATCTCCTGAGTATAATTTGTATTCTTTCCATATTGCAATGTCATTGATCATTCATAGAAATCATGTAAAGTTCTCGTATAGAAAAGGGATGTAGATAATACACGAGTATAGGTGTGCTGTACGACTGTAATAGAATACAACTCACTATTATATCCTTGTAGTAAAAGCAATTTATGCAACATATACCAATACGTAGCACACTGTCCATATCTTCAGTTGAATCAACGACTTCATCCAAACCAGTGAAGCAACATGTTTGCTATACTTGCAACAAGGTTTTTGATAGTGCCAAAACATTAGATTCACACAAGAGATTGGAACATAGTGAACTAGGACATCCTAAGCTGCCTGCAGGTGTGTGCTGAATATACTTATAGTTAACTAAAATGAGTCAGACTATAGATCGAGTTTGAAATATGGTAATAGTAGTTGTAATGCAAGTTGTTGAAGTAGGGCCAAGTTCTTTCTTTGTATTCTATATTGCTAACTAGATATGGCCTCTTTACAATAAGCAGATTCGAGATCAGTATATCTAAACGTATCAGTTAATACATATTTGATACTATGACAAGTTTCCTCATTGATTGGATCTCATTAGAAGGACTCCTTGCTTTTAGTGTCTGCTCTTTTTTGAATACTAACTGAAAAAACTAATCAATCACTAAAATTACGAGTTTTAATAATCATTCTTTCTTCCCTGACTTACTATTGATCTGGCCATTTCGAAGATATTAATCCACATCGGCCATGTTAAAGTACCGGTATTAGTATTTCTTCTACTTGGATGATATGAAACTATTAAAGTTTTGTCATTATTTATAGAATAAATCTTGTTATGACCAAACTTCAGTCCCTTAATGTCAGCTGCCTTACAGTATGCATCAAAGGCAATCTTTCCGAGGGTAACAACAGCTTTAATTGATCTCTCTAATAGTTTTATTTCTGCTAGCAGATATTGTGAACAATTGGTTATCTCATCTGGATTTGGTTTATTACATGGCGGAGCGCATCTTACCACAGCAGTCAGATATGCATCTCTTAAGATTAGTCCATCATTGCATGCTATGCTGATAGGCTTGTTTGCAAATCCTGTTTCGTATAAAGCTCTTACAAGCCAGTCACCAGAACTGTCTCCAGTAAAAATCCTCCCGGTCCTATTTCCACCGTGAGCAGCAGGTGCTAATCCAATGATCAGTAATTTAGCTTCGGGATCACCAAAAGTTGGAACTGGTTTTGCCCAATAGACCTGATCCATAAACTTCTTTGTTTTACGTTTTCCTACTTCCCTGATGTACTTTGTCAAACGTGGACATTTTTTACAATTTACAATTTTTTTATTTATTGTCTGCAATGATAATAACTCTTCTTTGGTTGCTGATATTCCACTTGGCAAGCCTATTATATTCTGTTTTTTATGTATATTTATGCGTAGCATTTCATATGTTTCTGTCAGAATACACTACTTCTAGTCACGTATTGTAGATGTTAGGGTCAACAGTTACTTATTTGCAAATACTAAACATAACTTTATGAATATCCAAACAAAACATGAAGGAAACATTTTCGATAACAGTATATTATTATGCTATCCTATATTTCCAAGTTTTTCCTCTACGAGGATAATACTTGATCTTAATGTTTTTGTTTCGTCGACGTGTTTACGAAAACTACCCGATATAAGCTTCCATCTAATTTTGCAACTGATAACACATCATTCTGATAGGTTATTGCTCTTGGATTCTTTAGCATTTTCTCAAATGCTTCCTTGCTTTTCCATTGTTCATAATTTACGACTCTAGTACCATCTAGGCTTTTGTGGATATTAACTGAAATAAACCCCTCCTGCTGACTTGTTACTTTTTCTGTTGCATCTATCAGCAAGTCTATCAGATGTTGTTGATCCTTAGGTTGGACAGTAAATACATTGATTATGGTTGTAACTTTTCCGTCATGTTCTATAGTACTTGTTCTATAGTACTTGCCATATATCTCATTAAATTCAAGAATGTTATAAATTTTAGATGTTACCAGTATACCATTTGCTGCCAAAAGGTGAGTGGATAACAACGGAATATCTATTGTTTTTCAAATATGCTACTTGGCATTCAAAATCTAAGCCCTTAAACTACTATAATATCTGTTGAGTCACTTCTTAATTTTTTGCTTCTTGTTTTTTGACACTTTTTTAACTGATTGTATTTTGCTATCTGGTCTTTTCTTGACAGTTTTATGAACTTGAGTTATCTGTCTCTGAATCAGATTTATCTGAGCATGTAATTGATTAACTATTCCTGCTTGTCTATCCCTTGCTTTCATTTGTTTCTGCAAGGACTGGAGATTTTGATTAATCTTGTTAATTTGAGTTTTTTGTTTTACGAGTAGGTTTGAAGTATCCACCAG
>JALZGI010000188.1 GCA_030861105.1 Thermoproteota archaeon | reverse complement strand
ATTCTGTTGTGTGACTACCATAAATACCAAACAGTGCCATGATCAGAATACACTTACCTGCGTTAATAAGAATTTTGACATAGATTGTAATTAGCTAACGCTAGTTCACATTTATTTTGATCAGCTGAGCTTTCAATCCTATATCTCATACTCTGCCTTGGGCAATTATAATAGTCACTGTTCCAGTAATTCTCTCTATTTTTCTAATGCGTTCAGAAACAAGCTCTTTTAATCTCTCCTCATTATCTAATTCGACTTTTGCAATTATGTCATACATTCCTTGTACTCTGTAGACATCTACAACCTCAGGTATGTCTCTTAACTTAACCATAACATCTTCTTCAAATGGAAATTCAACGTTTACAAGTAAAAATGCAGAGGTCACTGGTCGGAGTACTGTACTAAACAACCTATATATCTGACTTTTTTTAGTTCGTTTGTCTACCCAAGTCATTCAGTATTCTATGTGTATTTCTCGTTATCCTCTCCCTCTCCCATTGTATTACCATTACTTATATCGCTAGCAACATTAAGGTAGTTTTCCATGGTTTGTCGTAATATATGTGAGAAAATATACTCAAAGATAATCGTTGGCCAATCGCATTACTCGGTTGGTAAGAAATACTGCAGAAGATGTGAAATCTATCTGTATCATGAAGGTCTATTTTGTCCGTGTTGTGGAATGCAACTGAGGACTACTCCCAATGATACGAAAGACAAAGCAAAGATAAGAAGGAGATTACGAAGACAACAACATTGCAACATCGTTTAGACCAAACCTATGAGTAGCATTAAGTAATAACAGATATATCTTATTGTTTCACAGACCATTTTCTTATATTGTCAATAAACGTGAGAGAAAAGACATATGAAAACACCTATGAGCAATGTTTGCTGCTAGTAGAACACAAAGATAAAATGAACAATAAAGTGGAGACTCATACTTTAGCCTGTCCTTTTTGTAATACGACTTTTAGTGCTAAAGGGAAAATGCCCATGGAGATTACATGTCCTCGTTGTAGAACACTTTTAAACGCCAAAAGTCCTTGGAGCATACAAAGAGGAACAAGGAAGAGGACGGCAATGAAATAGAAGTAATTATACATCTAACGCAGACCTAACGCAGATCAAAGCATGTATTGGAAACAATGCGGTATTTGCTCAAAGACCTAATATTAGTTTGAAACCAATATCAAGTTTTAATCACTCCACAAAAATGATTTGAACCTGACTTTTTAACGAAAGGGTCAAGGATAGATGCAATATAATGCTTTTAAAACTTAGGCAACAATAAAAGCTGAAATTAACTTGAAAGTAGGTCTCGTCTTACCACAAGCTGGGGAGCAAGCATCAAGAGAAAATATCATTCATACAGCAAAGATGGCTGAGCAGGAAGGTTTTGATTCTCTGTGGGTCTTTGAAAGACTGTTGTGGCCACTAAATCCACAAACACCATATGTTGCAACCCCTGATGGGAGCTTACCAGTAGAATATCAGAACATATTTGACCCTATTGAGACTCTTAGCTTCGTCGCTGCAAACACAAGCAAAATAGCGTTAGGAACTTCTGTAATAGATATGTTGTTTCACAACCCAGTAATACTAGCAAGAAGGTTTGCTACACTTGATGTATTGTCAGAAGGAAGAGCTATAGGTGGACTTGGGATTGGATGGTCAAAAGATGAGTATCAGGCTGCTAATGTTCCGTTCAATAATAGAGGTAAGCGAGCAGACGAATTTATTCAGGCATTAAAAAAGACATGGACAGATGAAATAGTAGAGTTCAAAGGAGAATATTATAATATTCCAGCATCAAAAATAGGGCCCAAGCCTATACAAAAACCACATATTCCAATTTATTTGGGGGGATTTAGCCCAAATACGTTTGCAAGAATAGTGGATAATGATGCTAGTGGATGGTTAGGTCTTATTGGAGGACCTCTAGAATATTTGGAAGGCACTATAAAATCAATAAAAGACAAAGCAAATAGAGCAAACAAAGACCAAAATAGCTTTAAAACAATCGTATTAACTTATCCAAATGTAATAGAATCATCATCACGGCCTGATGCATCGAACACAACCACTCCTACAAAAGCCCAAAGGTTCCCATTGACTGGGACAATAGACAAAGTGGCTGGCGACTTAAGGAGAATCAAAGGTATGGGGGTAGAACATATTGTTTTTGGTTATAACTTCATACCCGCGGGAAAACATGTTAATAAAATGATAGATATGACTAAACAACTTTCTCAATTTGTTAAATGAATAATTATGTTATGTGCTGAAAATAGAAGAATAGTAACAACCGGAAGAAGCATTTCTATCAATTATGATTCTCCGGGACCATACTCCAAAATATCGTCTTTTGAGGATATATCACTATACCCAATCTACCAATATCAATATGTTGATACTGTGGGTATTTTCTATATAGCAATCTATGAGCAATTTTCAATAATTTGTAATCGACGGCAGCTCCTTTATCCTTCTCCTTGCCTATTATTGCAGCCTTTCCCTGTACCATAACATAAAGAAGCTTTTTCCAATCTTCACTATATTCATCTATAAGCAAAGCCACGGTGGGGTTTATTTCTATATTTTTTACTCTTCTGAGTTTATCCATTTTTGATGTTTTGGGTTTCTCATCAATGGGTATATAGTATCTTTCCCCATCAAAGGCAAATACTACTGGAACGATGTATGGTTTAGCCTCAGAGTCCGCTGTTGCTAATCTAGCAATTCTTGCTCTATATATTATTGGATTAACTTCTCGATTACTTGCTTTCACCAACTATATATACTTACATTGTGTTTGATAAGGGATTTCACAAAGGTATAGAC
>JALZGI010000168.1 GCA_030861105.1 Thermoproteota archaeon | reverse complement strand
TATGTTTCGGCCGTAGCGACGATGAATTCTTCTTATTTGGATTGCGTTACCAAGAGAATTTGACATTTTTGAGCCTTTATTCATGAGTAAACCGACGTGAGTCCAACACTTCACAGGTCGTCTTAGAGATGTCAATGCAATCAGTTGACCTAGAAGAGTCTCGTGGTGAGGATAAACGAGGTCAGTAGCGCCACCATGTATATGATAAGTACCAGCGTACAAAGCCATAATTACAGACAGATCCTGCAGATGCACTGTAGGAAAACCTTCCCCGAGAGTCTTATCCTTGTACGTGTACCCAATATCATCTGATGTATTCCACAGTAAGATGTCCGCAGGACTCCGTTTATTTGTAGCCAGATCAAGTCTCATATCGTTGAGCCGCGACCTGCTCATGCCAGACATCTGCCCGAATGCCTTTATTTTGGCAGTGTCTAAATATATATTAGCGCTAAGAGAATACGCTGCGCCTTTTTTTAACAGATCCGAGGCAAGCTGTCTTGCCTCTGCTACGTAGTCCGACACCCTCGCAAGGCTAAGGCCCGTAACATCTAACAGCGAAAGATCTGTGAACAGTTGGTGAAAAAACTTGTCTGAAACCTTTTCGGGGGAAACTCCATACCGTTTGGCTCGAGCTGAGACTTTAGGGTCTACGTCAGTAACATTCATCACGAAAACCACGTTGGAACCTGTATAGCGAAGGAAACGCGCCACTAGGTCGTAAAAAAGAATGATCCTGGCGTGACCGAGGTGGCAATAATCATATACAGTGGGACCGCAGACGAAGATTTTGAATTGCTTCTCCGTTTTATGAAGAGTATGTCTATTGCTTATCCGAAATAGCTGATCTTTCTTAGATAAAGTATTAAAGACTCTCAATCGCGAGTGTATTCTTAAGGTCTTGGCTTCAATCTGTTATAAGGACTTCCATAACCATTTTTGATACATTCGCTTGGAGGTCATGAGATCTAATCATCCCGCGTCGTCACGGGAAATTACAGGAGATATACAAGATACATGAACTAATTTATTTGAGTACCTTCAATATGCACTATAAGTTTGAGCACGATTAAAGAAACGAAACACAGAAGTAGATCACAAATAGTGGGGCGATATTGGATGCGACAGACAGGGGAGGTGCGACCAAAACGACAATTATGCACAAGACTGTTTTGTCTTACGAATATATGAAGGAACACTTGCGCCCGTTGGTTGAAAATGACCTAATACAATACGAGCAAGGAAGAATGACTTGCAGAACAATTGCAAAAGGAATGCGATTACTGCAGCTCTATAATAACGTGCATGAGATGGTACAGACGGGCAAACCGGGATCTTAGAAGAGCTACTACGAGTTGTCGTTAGCTCGACGGCATACTAAATCTTTTTGACGAATTAAGTCTTGCCAAGAGAATTATTGAAGTATATCGGTCCAATGTCTAAGGCCAGGTGTACGCCGGCTCTTATTTTTACAGATAGTTGGGCTTAGTAATTGTATTCACATCCGTGCTCCTCCTTCTGACGGTGGTAAGTAGGGATACATTCAGAGGTTCCCACAAGGATGCCAAGACAAGAATTAAGATGATCAATTGTTTTTAGTCTAAAAATCTTTTTTTATATCTTGATTTTTACCGAATAATTATCTTGCGAAGATTGCGAATCTCTAATGTGCCGCAGTTACGAAACATCCTAAGGACTCTGGAGCCAGATGAGGGAATAAGAATTAAGGATCCAAAATCTGGATTCAGGATTTTTATCTCCAAGAGCTACTCAGGGCATTATACAATACAATTAGTGGACAAAAGTGCTCGCAAAAGTGTCTCTCGCAACGGGAGTGTAAAATATTTAAACTCTGTGAATGATGTCTTATTACTTATAAAATCTATATTTAAAGAAGAGGTAAACTATGATATCTATTGAACCGAGTTGTGTGCTTTAGAAATCGGGCAAAAGCCATCTACAAATGCGTTACTTTCTTTTAATAATTCGTAGATTGATCAGCCTGAATGAGAAATCTGATTCCTAGCTAAGCATACTCTGTTCTTACTATTCCTAAGAGGCATTTGGTATTTTTGTTAGATATTAGCAGACCAACATTACTTTACTTCGGCATTCTTTTCGCCGAAGCCATTATCTCCCTCTAGAAATTGAAATCTCTATGGTAGAAACGTTCCGAGTCCTTCCGTCGTCAGATTTGACTACTTCAGAACCAATGCTGACTGGACCGACTCTATATCCCAATGTATCCATTCGTTTTACGATTATTTGAGCTACATCGACAGCTCTCGTTATGCTTTTTCCTCTTGCTTTGATAATAACTGTAGGCTCGTTTGCAAGCTGGACCAAGGTCGCTGTCACATATGTCATCAAAGGTTTTTTTCCTATAAAGACCTCATTGCTAGCTTTAAGATCAGTCTTTGGGTTGCCAGTAGACATCTCTGGAACTAAGACATTGCTGAAATATAATGTTTGTTGATTTTATCAATTTGTTTTTAACTGGGTTCAATATATTTTCTTAATATACTTTCAAGTTGGTTAGGATTTTCAAAGATCTCTTTACAGGCCCTCGAGTCCTCGACTTCATAGCAATGCAGAAATTCCTGCTCATCCTTGTAAAACAAAAAAACTTTATCTTCATAAAAACAGTAGTAGATCTTTTCAGTTTCCATCTTCTCTGGTCGTAGTTTTATCCCCTCAGGTTCTAGCTCAACAGGATTTTCCAATATGGTCTTGGTGAGTAATGATAGGCAAAAAAGCTATCCTTTTACATGCACTGTCATCTTCCCCATAGTTATCGAAGAGATGTTTCATCAACATACAGAAAATTCCTAAGCTATGGTGGGTTACTCCTGTTCCCTGCTGCCTTGACGGCATTTGATTTTACTCTTTGTTCTATATATGTAATTGATATAAGGTATACGCCAAGCCATGGCAAAAACATAATCTCACCGGCAATTGAGTGGTATCCTTCCCACTCCTCAACATTGGTAGTTACAAGCAATGGAAAGAAAGAAAGAGAAATAAGACGAACCAGGTTCAAAATCGTAGTTCCAAAAGTCCCAATGATAAAGTACGCAATTCTTCTGGCAGATGGTGTTTCAATCTTAAAAATGAAAACAAGCATAACGGTGGTATAAATAATCAGACTATGAACGCCTGCTGATGGCCAATACACCCTCAATGCGAACGGTCCATTTAGCCCCGAGAGTACCAGTGAATTGCCTTCGGCGCTAGCAGGTTCGCCGGGGCCCAGTTCTAAGAGATGTGCGTCGACCCAGTTGACTATTGCTTCATCTACCTCAAGGTAAAAGGGTACCACTAGCTGGAGTGGGCCTAAGCTATCATAAGGAAAGAAAGCATCGAGAGAAAGTATAACGGCATTTCCTGCTAAGTAGATAATGGCTGACGGAGCAACCTTGTAAAATCTGGTACCGAACAAAATAAGAAGGGATAAGGAAATGAATAATTCAAGTACAACATAATCCCACATCCACTTCCAAGACTGTATCAGCACGACGCCAAATTTTGGACCAGAATTTTCGATAATTTGCTTGACACCAAGAGTGTCCAGAGACGCAAAATAAAAAATTGTGAGCAAACTCATACAAGTAATAATAAAAAATTTTTTGGTGTCTGCAATGCCAATGGGTTTAGTCGTTAGCTCGAACAGGAGGAAAATGAGTGCAAATAAGAATCCTCCTCGACCCTCGTTCCAAGAAAGAGTAAATGAATGGGGAAAAATCATAAAAACAAAGACAATGGGCATTACCAAGATAATTAGTGTGTACGTGTTCGCATGTTGTTGCAAAGGCTCGCGAAACATATTCAGGATACCTTGTCGAGACGATTAATAACTTCTCTGTCTTTCGATCGAACGGTCCTCCCGTTGGTATGCAGCTAGTCTTCTTGAATCCTCGCTCTTGCTATAAGCTTGGCTATTCTGATGGGCTCGGGATATGATCCTTGAAGTGTGAAATGGTCTAGCATAACAGCAGTGTCGGGCAAATTTATACCCCAGGAGCGCACAAACAATGATTTGCCTGTTCTAATTTTGATCTTTTCTCTTTGCCCTAAGTTTTGATATTGTTGCAACTTGATTCCTTCTTCGGGTGAAAATGCGTATCTAATTGTGTTCTCTAATCCCTCTGAGGGTTGAAATGTTAGCCCGATAATCGGAAGGTTGGTCGATCTATGAATTTCGGCTCCATTTATAATATTATACATGCTTATTATTATTCCTCCTAGGAAGATGCAGCTTACGTCATTTCGGTGCATGTTTCTGTACATCGAAATAATGTTCCTAGTTGCATCGTCGCCCCTCAAAGTAGATCTTGATATTGAAATACCATCTATAATCAAGTCACGTCTCATAACAACGCCAGCTAAAATCGCGTATTTGCTATTCGGTTTAAAACTTTCAGCTATTGCCAGTACCCTAATTCCTCTTTTTTCAAGGTGAATACGAGATTTCATCTTTTCCTTAAGAAATAAGGATATATTCTGCGCGTAAGTCTAATGGCTACAGCGAGATGTCCTTCCACGCTATCATTAGGACGCCAACGCTTTTGAATGCGTTTCACAAATTACTAGTGCTCACAGAGGGCTTTATAATTTCCCTGGCGGCGTATTCTGAGCACCCTTTGATTGATTCTTTGCGAAGCTCTAAAAGCTGGGGAGGGTTTTTTTTAAAAACTTGACTAAACGTTGCTTGCTTCTTCGAGAACAAACACAAAGCGTGATCCCTGAAAGTTATTGGATCCTTCCTTCTCCCAATTTATTGCATAGCTACGCGTCTTGTTCTTGCCCACCACCTTTAAATGCTGAGGAAGATTGGAGAACAGGTTTTCTACCTTGTAAGGGTCCTTGGTCATGAGTAACGACCGGCGTCTTCTCATCAGGTATTTTAAAGCTACATTCGTGTGGGTGTGTCCCTCTACATTGATCTTTTGATCGTCTAAGTCTATCGTGAATTCTCGTTTGGCCAACTTGGTCCGGCTATCTCAGAATCATCTTATTTTCAGAAGTGTCAATATTGCTGGGTGGTTAAGTCAACTAGTTGTGTGCAACTGCTCTTTGTCATAGACGAAGCTACGCTCTATGTCCCAAGTATCTTTTTATTCAAGGCTATCAAATCTAGTTTAGGATTTGCGACGGGGTCTTAGCCTGTCCCTTGCATTCTTGTCCGCTGACCTTAAAGAAGGTGGCCTCCTACCAGTAATCCAGTCCTTTTGTAAGGGTTTTCTCGAACGACGTGCGTTTTTAGGTAACCTGCTACCTCTCTTTCCAAGGTATAATTTTCCGCACTTTGATACTGAGCCCATAAAAAGTTATCCGGTTACAGATTAAAATATTTTGTTTCTGCCAGTCGTTCTTAAAAGAACGGATTATTTGCTGACATATATTTATGTTTAACTATGGGAAGCCCTCTTGTCAATCGAGCTGTGCATCAGACTATAAAGTAAGAATTTTCGCCGATTGCAAGTTGCATATCAACTTTGTTGAGTCTTTTGTTATGTATAATCAAAAGAGATCTCTCTATGCCGTATTTCCTAGGAAGAGTCTGGAGATAAAAATTCAATGAGAACACATCAGAAAATGACTCGGTTTCTATGAGATTGAGGTCCTGATCGTACAATCTAAAGGACAGGTCTTCATCTTGTCTGGTTATATTGCAAATATGCATACAACCATACTGTATCCCCGTTCTTTATAACGCTTAAAAATTTAAAAGAAACGAGGTGGCCTTCATAACTCCTGTATTACTCACCCTTCAATTGCGTCACATTACCGATGCTTTGAGCTTTGTCTCGCCAATCATTGCTAGCCTCCGCCGGCCCCGGCACCGAACTGGCTCCAGTTATTTTCCTGGTATATATCAATAAGCTCGTTTATGACGTCGTCCAATGTTAAATCCTTTCTCTTAAGATGTGTGATATCGTGTAGAATGTCAGAAAGCCTTTTGTATGTCTGATCCTGTAGTTCAATCGTGCGCATCATTAGGATAGGTATCCACCTTCAAGGTTCTGATATATAGATAAATCCTTTGACTATTTTCCCGGATAAGCGTACGCATTCAGCCTTGAAGACTAAAATATAGAACATCCAGACATAAAGAATTCAGCGCATTATTTTTGGAGTTAGTTTTTTCTGAATGCTAGCATGGGGTCGGCCGGATTCGAACCAGCGGCCTCCAGCGCCCAAGGCTGGCATCATACCAAGCTAGACAACGACCCCGAGGAGCGTATAGCTTTACAAAGTATCGTGTGGCACATATTTTTAAGTTTGTGTAATCGAACATACCTCTATATACAATCTGGAACAGATCGCTTTCTATGGATCTCCTTGAATGCTATCAAAGGGCAGGAAAGATAGCATCAGAACAGCGTGAAAAATCAAGAAGAAAGGATCACGTAGGAAGTACATTACTAGAAATTTGCGAGTTTATTGAAAGGGATATAGAGGATAAGGGAGGGATGCCAGCCTTTCCTGTAAATGTTAGTCTGAACGATGTAGCGGCTCACTATACAGCCGAGCCCCACGACGAAACCACCGTAAGGGAAAATGACATTCTCAAGATCGACATTGGAGTACAAGTCGAAGGGTACATAGCGGATACTGCTGTCACTGTTTCCTATGACCCAGATAAAGCGGCATTGATAAGGTCGGCTGAAAGCGCACTAAGCGAAGCCGTACGCATTGCTCGAGCTGATACGAAAGCTAGCGAAATAGGCAAACACATTGAAGATACGATATCGAGATCAGGTTTTAAACCGATTCAGAATCTAAGTGGCCATTCACTCGCACAATATACCATTCACGCGGGCAAGTCCATACCCAACATTTGGACGGTTGGCCCCTCCTTTGTGTTGTCATCTGGCCATGCTTATGCAATAGAACCATTTGTAACAATGAAAGATGGCCAGGGTGTGGTTTACGAAGGAAATATCCGTAACATCTTTGCAATAACCTCTAGGAAGCCAACCAAGATAAAAGAGGCTGATATTTTTCTGGCTTACCTTTGGGCTAAGTTTCGAACACTTCCCTTCGCGTTAAGATGGATCCTGCACGACCATGACGAAGGGGAAGCGCGCCGTTTACTCGATATCCTTACAAAGAAAAGAAACATACACTCATATCCAGTGCTGGTAGAGGGCAAAAACAAGGTAGTTGCTCAAGCAGAGCACACAATTATTCCTTTCAGCAGCTCAACACATGTATTGACGCTCTAGAGATTCGGGAGAGGGCAGAGACATTCCTTCCATCATGTTGCCTTTGCTTTTACCATTACCTTTCTTGATGTTTCCTACTTTCGTCCTCAACTTTTTTCCTAAAGGCGATATTCATTTCATTAAGGCTGAGCTCAACGTCCTTCGTCAACATGCTGCCGCCAAGGTTTGAAGCTAGTCCCGAAAACAATTCCAAGTGCAAAAGGCGAGTCTGGTTGTTATTAATCTGATTCAAAATGAAGATTCTTTCTCCCTTCAGAAAGCCCGGGATGAACGAGCTCCCCTTCCATCTAAGTTCACGGTTCTCTTCGATTTTGGTAATAACCGGCCTGTAGGTTCTGATTTTCCCCGAGCGCGTTCTTAACCTGATTTCTAGTTTTTCACCGAGTCTAGGTAGTCCAACCACTCGTATGATGACCGGATTCCACATGTCGTAACCAGAGAAGTCAGTAAGTATTTTCCAGGCAGTTTGAGGAGTACATTGTATTTCGATTTCTGTTCGAACCTCTATCATCTTGACTCTTAACTAGAACCTGTTTTGAGGTGGGAATTGCAACAAGCGATCGAACGCTATCTGACAAATTTGCATACTTAATTCAAGGTACGTTCTTCACAGAAGAATCCTTTAGTCGAAATGCGGTGTTCTTTCAGATCTACTTTCTCTATATGTTCTGTATTCATTATCCACTTCTAATGCAGCGGCAATAATTTTACTCTTGATAGATTTAGAGGAATTCAGAAACATCTTAGTATCTTTTGGTAAGCAATGTCCTCCTATTCCTTCCCTTGGTTCAAGAATGTTTACATTCCATTTTGTATTTAGTGAATCTCTTAGCTCTGCAAAGTTCATGTTATTTGCTTGACAGTACAGATAAAGGTCTTCAGCAAATGCTATTTGTAGATATCTATGAGCATTTTCTATAATCTTTGTTAGCTCAGCAATTTCTATTTCTGGAACAGGATGCATAGGAATTCCTAGATTGGGTTTCTTATTGCTTTCAATAATCTTGTTACCACTACTTACTCCTAATTGTGGTTCTAATTCAGTTGATGGTGATGAAGATGGTGATGATGATAGCGGAGATGATGATGTTGGTGGCAGTGTTGTCAGTGTTGTTGATATTGGCAGAGATGAAGGTGATGATGATAATAATAATAATGACGATGAACTCTGTGATCCATCATAAAACTGCAAAGCTACTCTAAGGCAACAATCACAGACTCCACCTACTACACGTAATTGATTCACACCATGTTCCTTCTCTTCTAGTGCATACCATCTATGTGGTGCATGAGCAACGTGAAGTCTATGGTTTAACATTTCAAATACTTTCTTAGATGTGCCTTTAGGAATAGTACTTTCTATTACTACTAGTGCTCCATTTTTAGCTTCTTTTGAGATTTTATCCTGTACTATAGATAGTATACCATCTATTTGAGGAGAAAACATATCTTCCTGTTTGTGAGTAGAAACACATATGATATAGACATCAAATCCGCTAAAGTTAGTAGCTCTTTTTATTCCAGCTGTTTTCTCTGCTCGTTCAAGTGCTTTGGTACTAATATCATATCCATATACATCAAAGCCCCTATCTTTAACATACTTTGCCACTGGTAGTCCTAGTTGTCCTAATCCTATTACTAGGACTTTGTCAAA
>JALZGI010000165.1 GCA_030861105.1 Thermoproteota archaeon | reverse complement strand
CCGACAAGAGACGCAACTTAGGTCCATAAACAGACGAAAATGGATATTTAGAAAGGGACATCATCGGGGCTTGGATCTTCTTCATCAGATGCTTTGCGTTTGGGTCTATATCCGTTAGGAATAGCCTCTAAGACTTCGCCATCCGGTACATCTTCAACAAACTCCTTCTTAATTTTGATAAACTCATTTTCAACATCCTGTAATCGAACACGACATTTTTTAATTAACTCTTTCCCTATTTTCAGTTTATGTAAACCTTCATCTAGGTCAATATCCTCGTTTTGAAACCAGGAATTAATTTCCTCTAATTTATTAACTGACTCTGTAAAATCAAATTTTCTTGAATCGTCTGCCATAGTTTTAATGGATATCCTCTACTTTGGATTCAAGGATGCCTTCATATAATTGCACCGCTATTATATCACTAACCTTGACTGTTTTGCTAGACTTTATTACCTTACCCTTTTTATCTTTCACAATACTAAATCCTTGTTTCAACTTAAGTTGCGGATCACAAGCCAGCAACATCTTCTCACAGTCAGAAACTTTCTTAACAATAATTAAATACCAGCGTTTTGCCTCACGCTCAACCTGCTTTTCATAGTTCACTAGGTCTACATGCAGGGACCTGAGATATCGTTGAAGACGAGTATAATTATGCGCAAATTGCTCTTCTATTATTGCCATATGCTCATCAAGTTTTGTGAAAAATCGATTTGCTTCTCGAGATAAGCTCCTATCCATCGTATTAATTGATTGTTTGTTGCTTGTAAGCCGCACTGAAAACCGTTCGTAATTATAGTTAAAATTCTCCTCAATGCGTTTTATTTTTATAAGCATATCTCGAAAACAACGAGTCAGATTATTTTGATAGTTATCTATTTGTTTTTTGCATTGGGACAAATGCTTTGCATAACAGCTTAAAAAGTTGTCATTATAGTTGGTAAGTTTTATTTCAAGTTCTCGACAAGCTTTTTTAAATGAAGAAATAATATTTCCTTCGATAGAATCTACTCTCTCTGTAGCTTTACTCCACTGATCTGCAAGTCGTTTACCAGCATCCATTGGAACTGAGGCACGAATATCAGCGACTAAATCGGCGATTGTTACATCTAGTTCATGCCCTATGGCTGTCATCACTGGAATTTTAGAACTATAAATAGCTTTGGCAATCTCCAAAGAGTTAAACGGCTGCAATCGTTCAAGGCTCCCCCCTCCTCTAGCAATAACTAACACTTGTATGTCTTGTCTATTTTCATTAAACCACTGGGTTGCTGTCACAATATTCTCTATAGCATTTAACCCTTCAACTCGCACATCATAAAAGTAGACTTTCAGTCCATGATTTCCTAAACCTTCTAAGAAGTCTCGTATCACCACGCCGCTTTCGGAGGTTATGAGACCAATGCGCTCAATGTGTTGGGGTAATTGTTGTTTCCGATCTTGTCGAAAAAAGCCTTGTGCTTCCAATACCCTTTTGAGTTTTTCAAAGGCAAGCTTCAGTGCCCCCTCCCCTATTGGCGTAATCACATCGGCTTTAAATGTCAGTTGGCCATTCATCGGATATACATCCGGATAACCTTGAATTTTTACCTCTAATCCTTCTTTGAGCTCAATCCCTAAACTATTTAATCTAAATAACCACACCATACATTTTAAAACAGTCCGGTCTTTATCAAATAAGCTAAAATAGACTGCTTTTTGGGAGTAAGTTATTTTTCCTAATTCTCCTTGAATTGTTGCCTTCAGTGGCCTTAATTTTACGTTAAGCAATGCAATATATTCTGCAACGCTGAAAACTCCCTCATCCGGAGTAAGATTATCTTCTCTTGGTATTGACTGTAATTGAGTAAGGCTCATATACAAGGTCTTATTATAGCACTGTTTGTTCTATACAGTGTTACCAATACTACCCTACACTCTACTCTTTAAAATTACGCAAATTGCCAAGGCAGCAATTAGAAAGTTAGTATAGCCCTTAGTATCTTAGCAGTTTTTTCGCACTGGTAATAATCGAGATATGTTATACTAACTATGCTTTATGAGTCTCAAATTTCAGAAGAGTATTAAACTATTTCCTGGCGCAAAAATAAATATAGGAAAAACTGGAATAGGGGTTAGTACAGGCATTAAAGGTGCACATATTGGAATTAATAAAAGAGGTGTTTATACAGGGTTAGGTATTCCAGGAACAGGAATATCAACACAGCAATATATTGGTAAAGGGGAAAAGCCAATAGTCCTACCCGCAACACCGAAGAATAACCATCTATTCTTAAAAATTTTATTCTTTCCAATAGGGTTTGGATTTCTCATAACGTTATATATTTTTAAAATAATTATTATAATGATAGTTTGGTTACTTAACATATTGACGAAACGAAAAGTTAACTCTCAAACAGATCAAAGAGGGCAAACAAATGACAAAGTTCTAACTCAATAGGTATATGTCCTTAAAGTATGCACTGGTCAGTCACGAACCACCCGCATAGCGGGTGGCTTGAGGAAAGCCCCTAAAAGGGGCTATTTAGTTAAA
>JALZGI010000136.1 GCA_030861105.1 Thermoproteota archaeon | reverse complement strand
CTTCATAGTATCATCATAGTATCATACTGCTATGCAGTATGAGGCAGAAAAATATAGAATAGTTAAGTAAACTATTTTATGATAAAGTGGTTTGTTGTAACTTTACTTTCTGGACTTCCGGGTTGCTGTTCTAATTCTTTACTACAACGCTACTGATTCTCCTGTTGTCACATCAACTTTGTTATCGCTTTCTTCTTGAATATCAAGAATAGATTTGAATCATCTTAATGTTTCCATATCGAATGGTTTTTGAATTGAATGCAACATGAATAGCATTTTTTTGATATATTTCTGCTTTGATGGAACTTCAACTAAATTCCGCTGATAAAACTCAATCAAGTGATCTATAAAACAGTGTATATCTTGTTCTTTTCTTTCTGATGGTAAATAAGTGAGTATTTTAGCATACCAGTACTCTATTAGTGCGTCTTCACCATATTTTTGTTCTAACTCTAGTAGAAATGCAAAATTAGAATGGCATTTTCTACATAGTCCATGATGTGCATCTGAGTATGTGTTTTCTTCTACATGACCACACCTTGCTTTCATCACCATAATAATTATTGTCAATGAAAAACGTGAGGAAAGCAAATATAAATTATAGTCCGGATCTACTTATGAGTCAATAGGATATGACGTAAAAAGATTTAGACTACATACAATTTGTTATAATGGTGCGGATTTTCTCTATAAAAGGAACAAAACTTGCGGAGATTGTAGAAGAACAATTTCCATTGGAAAGGGAAGTCCAGCGGATAACAGAAGCTAATCTCCAGGATTTGTTTGATCTTGTCTTAGTAAAATCTGAATTCGAATTACATGGACTAAGAGTAGATACGTTGGCCTTTGATAATGAGTCCAGAGCATTTGTTATCATTGAGTACAAAAAAGACCGCAACTTCTCTGTAGTTGATCAGGGAGTAGCATATCTCAATCTGATGCTCAATAATAAAGCGGATTTTATCTTAGAATATATCCATGCTTTTCCCTCTCAATCGATGAATAAGCACGATGTCGATTGGTCCCAATCAAGAATTATCTTTATGGCTCCGGAGTTTACAAGATACCAGCAATATGCTATAGGATTTAAAGACTTAGGAATTCAACTCTGGGAGGTCCACAAATATAGTAATGGTCTCCTTGTTTTCAATGAGGCAAAGTCGCCATTTACTAAGGAGCCTATTACAGCCATAGCTAACGTTAATCCGGAAATAACTATTAATGAAAGGAGTGAAATTCCATATACGCTTTCACTTATCAAACAAGCTTATGAAAGAAGCTAGTTAAATAGCAATAGTTCCCCCTGTCCAGTACTTCATCTCCTATAAACTCAGGTATCCGCTTTGACACAATGTCTTGAGATCGTAAGATTGCTTCTAGGAAGATTAGCATACCCGTAGATAAAATCCCACCTTGACTTCACGTTTGGGCCTGGTATCGCATTATAATCGTCTTCAATATCTTGTAATACAGAGTCTATCCTTCTTTGTACCTCTTCTTTGAGTAATTCGTCGTCTATACTCATAAAAGATAAAACGAACTTCTCTCCTAAATAAAGTGACCACACATTAGAAACAAACGCAGAGATATGACCAAATGAGTTCAAAAGATGACCGCATAAAATGGCGTAGAGCTAAAGTACTTGAGCTATCTGCACAAAGATACTCTGAAAGAGAACTAGCTACAAAGCTGCAGGTATCTAAGACTACAATCCATCAAGACTTGATTAACCTAAGAAAGGAAACACAAGAAAGCTTGCAGTATCATATAGCTGAAGTAATCCCAGAACATTAATGAAGGGGTAAAGAAGGAGCTAGAAAGACCGAGGGCAACAAAGTCCGATAGCTTGCTTGACGAGTTCTTTTCTTAATAATTTTTTTACGTGATCCAGGATATTTAAGCTCTGTTATGTAATTTTAATATGTAATTTTAAAACCTCAATTTTCCATTCAAAAGGGTCATTTTAATAATATCAAATGACCTATTCCATCTAGAAGTAAATATCATTCTTGTCAAGATCTCTTTGCCTCATAATGGAGCAATACTTTACCGCTTTCAAACGCTTTTGATTCGATCAGAGTATATTTTTGAATCTCGTTCAAATCCTTAAATATGGTCATACCGTTTCCAATTGCAACAGGATTAATAAAAAAATACATTTCGTCAATAAGTTTTTCTTTAATCAAGGAAGAATCAAACGATGCACCACCATACACGATGATGTCCCTACCGTTTTGGCTCTTTATCTTGTTAACTTCTTCTTTGAGATCGCCTGCTGCAATATGTGTATTTACCCACCTGGATTTGTTCAGTGTTTTAGTAAATACAACTTTTGGGGTTTCTATCATCTTTTTAGAGAACGAATACCACGGGTCATCAGGTTTGTTCATCACATCTGACCAGTAAGAGATGAAGACATCAGTCATTTTTCGTCCTAGGAGAATGGTGTCAACAGGTTCATGTAACTTGAATGTATATTTTATGAGTTCATCATCCTTGAGTCCGACCATCCAGTCCATTTCACCGTTTGGTCCTGCAATGCAACCATTTACAGACATATTCACATGTAGTCTTAATTTTCTCATTCTTTATTTCACGTTAATTCGGTTTCTATCATTAAAAAGAGTACTCACAGCTTACTCTGAGCTGTAGAATGGTCTACTATATGATCTATATGCATAATAGAAATAAAGTTAGTAGCGCATTCGAACCTGCTAAAACTTGGGACCAAACCCCAAGCGAACTACGTAATTTATTATACACAAGAAAAGACATCTATAGGTATTTAATATGCTCTCGTGGCTGCTTCTACTTTCTTCTTGCCTGGATCTGGTCCAACATAATAGTTCTTTTCAATAAAAATAGGGTCAAACTCGTCTGCTTCTATAAACTCCTTAACTTCTATTGTATTGTTTGTCTTGAGCTTGATTTTGTCCAAGTCTTCTTTATCACTATATAGTTATTCTTCGTAATCTCATGTCTCTTCTTTATTTCAGACCATTGAACCTCTCTCTCCTCTACAGGACACCATTTTTTGTATCTAGAGTCATAGAGCATTTTCTTAACTATCAAATCAAGTGCTTTTTTTGTTCAATAGGTGAAATGACATAATAAAAATAGCCAATATTATTCCAGCGCTAATTAGAAATGTAGCTCCCCCAACTGAGTTATACAAGAACCCACCCAAAATCAGTCCAATAATACTCGCCAGGCCTCCAAAACTACCTGCAACGCCCTGTACTGTTCCTTGAAGTTTTGATCCTGCTCGTCTTGACAATATGGACATAAATGAGGGCCACATGAGGCCATTACCAACTGCAAATAGTATTAGAGCCCCGCTGACTGGGACAATATTATTTGACACAAATAAAATAAAACCTGCACCTAAAATCAGACTACCGATTAAAACTAATTTTTCCTCGGAGAATCTTATTAATGCCTTACGTAAAATTGGGCCTTGTACTAGGACCATTACTCCACTCAATACTGCATAATAAATTCCCAACTGTGTTACCGACCACTTTAGATCATTGGCTGCATGAGTCGGAAAGGCAGCATAGTAGATATTAAATCCAAGAAATATCAGAAAAGATTTGATAAATCACTAAATAATAACGCGTTGATAAACATTCATGGTTGTATATCCAAAGACTATAAATCATATTGCAGTAAGCGTGACTAATCTGGATAAAGCGGTAAAGTGGTATCAAGAGGTATTTGGTTTTAGTGTGATAAATGGGCCAGTAGAAATTGTAGCTGATGATTCCTCACTGGGAATGGTTATCAAAGATATTCATGGTCCAAACTTTAAGAAAATGAAAGTGGTTTGGCT
>JALZGI010000134.1 GCA_030861105.1 Thermoproteota archaeon | reverse complement strand
GGAAGAGAGTTACTATTATCGGTAACTAATACCTTACCACATGCAAAATGGGCTAACAGATTCTTACAATCAGCCATAATTCAGGGAGCAGGAATTACTTTGCTCACAATACTTTTTATCTCCATACAATTACTTTTATCCTCAAATATTAACATAATACAATTCTTATCATTATCTTTCGAAGGTCCTGCCAAATGGATCTTTCTTGGATACATATTCTATATGATTTTGATTGTAGCTATCGCCACCACAGCGGTATTCTACAACCACTTCGAGGTTAATATGCATAAAGGAATACAAGGTTTTAGATCGATACTAGCGTGGATTCATCTCCTTGGTATGAATGTTGGAGGAGCAACTGTCACCTTAACTATTGCATATGCTGGACTAGTAGGATCTGGTATCATTGGTACAATTCTTAGTGGAGGAAGTATTGCAGAGCTAAAACCAAATACTCTGATAATGGAACAATTTATCATACCCATATCTATATTTGCGGCGGTATTAGTGATAGGTTTGATTGCAGGTGGCCTAACTTTTCTTCTAAACTACTTAAGCTACAAAAAGAAGGCTGCCAACACCATTATGAAATGAGTATACGTGGCTAGAGGAGTAATTGATAATAAAATGTCTATATCTATTCCTGTTCTGTTAATATAATGCATGTTTGTTATTAAATTCGGAAGTTACGTTCAGGTAGGTATACTACTTTAATAGTGACCTGCTGTTTACTTATTATTGAACCCATTGTCTGAAAAAGGTAAAGGAGACATTGATGATAATCACTTTCAAATGATCTCAGGGCTAGTTGAAAGGCTGAATGGAGTATTGTCGATCGAAAATGCATCTGTAGATAGAATAACATCAAGAATAAGTCAGACACCAATACAAGAACTAAATCGAAGACTAAAGCAACATTTAGAAGAAACATACTTACAAAAAAGCAGGCTTCAGAGAATAATTACAGAACTAGGAGGAAAGCCAACTTACGCAAAAGCAGATTTATCAAGGTTAGCCCCGCCTGCTACGATTATTATGAAAAAGAGATCTATAAAGACTGCTGAGTCAAAAAAAGAGGATAACGTTCGAGACAATTTTATGCCAGAAGAAGACGAACTAGTGCAAATCAAGCAAGACCGTATAGTAGAATTTAATGAACTGGAAGGTTATCAATCTCTAATACAGACAATGCAAACGATAGATATGCCGCAGCAACATGAGGTTACACTTTTACTAGAACAGAGTGTGCAAGAAGAAGAATCAATGGCATATTGGTATAAAATACATGAACCTTTGGTAATTGATAAATTATGGCCAAAGATGATCCATGCCTCAATAAGACGTGGCCAAAAGTTTCTTCTTAACCACGTTAGTTCCAAGATTCCGCTCATTATTATATATGCTGATCTGGTCGGCTCTACTACTATGAGTATGACTTTATCCATAGATAAACTTGTGGATGTAATTAGAGTATTTGCCCACGAAATATCGCATGTAATAGATAGTTATGGTGGATATGTCTTAAAATACGCAGGCGACGCAGTAATCTCATTTTTTCCTGGTCGTGTCAACAACGAGGACAAATTTCTTGCATCAGACACGTCAGTAGAATGTGGCAAATCGATGATCAATGTAATCAGAGAGACTAATGGGATACTCAATAAAAAATTTGGGTATCCCGAACTGTTTGCCAAGATAGGTATAGACTCAGGAGAAAATGCAATTGTTCAATACGGCTTCGAACAACTTTCGCCAATTGATATACTGGGATACAGTATGAACACAGCAGCAAAGATAACTTCTCTTACAGGTGCAAATAAAGTATCTATAGGAGAAAATGTATACAAATCACTAGATCCTAACACACAGAGCCAATTTCGTGAGATATTACTTCCTGACAATAAATGGAAATATATTAACTATGGGACTGATAAGCCATACAAAGTTTACACGTTAATGGACGGATAGAGGTAACTTATGCCAATATTATGTCTCAATGGTTGTCAGTCTTTGGTTAGACTGATTCTAATTTGTTAGGCTATTTTAGCCCTCCTAGTTTTGAGCACTAATGAAAATCCAATGTTATAAGTGCTTTTTACTTTCTCTTCAAGCAATCACATTTTCTTCCCATTTGGATTTACTAGTATATCTCCATTTGTCTCGTCTACTTTCACAGTATAGGAATTAAGGTTTGTTGCCCATACTGTTGCATCTGAAACTTTTCCATTTCTAACATCGAATACTGCATAATGCCATGGACATTTAAGGTCATATCCATTAAGCTCACCTTCATCTAAGGGCCCACCCTCATGCGTACAGATCTCATCAATTGCATATACTTTTCCTTCAACCATAGATAGGACAATTTGTTTTCCATTGGCTTCGACTTTAAGCATGCTTCCTTCTTTTAAATCATCTTTATTTGCTACCTTTTGAAACTGTTCTTCAGACATAGTGTACTAATTGCCTATTTGATTTATATTATTTAAGCCGTTTTTGATTGCCAAAGTTTTTCGTTAGCAAACTGTGAATCTAATAAGACTAACAATTACATGATTCGGGCCCTAAAATTGTGTCAAATATGGTTCACAAACCACTATCCACACTGAGTACATACAAAGCAATAGTAAACTACACGAAGAGAAACATTATTGATCTTATTGTTATGGGAGGAGGAGATATATGTCTAAAAAGCATTTGGTAGTAAGTAGAAGTATTACAAATGATGTAACTAAGAAAGTTAATTGTCCCGTAGTAGTTATGCGTTAAGCGGTTTTCATTATTTCCTCCTATTAACTATACTGCCGATATTGTGTCGTTGCTTGATAATGTGTCATCAGGGATCCTTTGACAAAAGCGTTAATCGACATATCTGCAGTATTATAGCGTCAATAATCTAAAAATTCCTTGTGGATTATCCTCTCCTATCTACATATTAAC
>JALZGI010000091.1 GCA_030861105.1 Thermoproteota archaeon | reverse complement strand
GCTTTGAGGTTGACGCATATACGAGTCCATCGTCTGCACTTTCAAACTTTGAGCCAAATGAGTTTGGACTGTTAATCCTTGACATTCGAATGCCCGATATGAACGGCTTTGAGCTGTACAAAAAATTGAAGCTTATTGATGGTAATGTAGAGGTTTGTTTCATCACAGCATTTGAGGACTATCATGAAGAGTTTAAGGAATCATTTCCAATGCTAGATGAAGCTAAACATTTTATTAGAAAACCAAAGGCAATTGAAGATTTAGTTAATCACGTAGCAACTTTGCTAGGATAGATAGCTACCAAACCGTTAAGCTACTTCTTATCATCTTTCATGGAATCTCAATATTGTTTATGATACAACATAGCTATTACTTGATTCTTTAGTATCCCTGCTGTAATTTCTGCCGATGATAGAAACTATTAAGTCATTTATAATAAATGATCTAAAGTGTGGACTGTATAAACAATAGGCATTGTTGTCTTCCTCTTAATTGCTTCACAAATAGGAAGGAGAGAATATATGCGTACATGTATTAAATCTGGTTTCCATCCATTTATTGCATTTAGACATGCACTAGCTGCATGAGAAATATTAAAAAACTTCGACTTCTAGCATAGGATATAATTTAGTTCATCGATATTGCTTTTACAAAAAGAGGTTCCGGTTCTATAATTTCTACCACTTAATTCTTTGATATGTATTACCCCTACTGTCATTCCTGCAGAAATGGAAGCATTAACTAACTGAGCTACAGCATCCGCTTTACCGCCATCGTATACAGGAGGATATTCAGTAGTTATGTGGAGGACCCGCATTTTTTAGTTTATCTTCATCTAAAAGAGAAGTTCTAATTAAGTAATATTCCTTTTGGCAGTAAGGTTAGTCTTAAAATCATTTCAACAGCCGGTAAATTCACAGCTGAGGAGTTTTAGCAGCTGCAATGTATGCATGATTTAAACTGCCTTTGACACCCTACTTCTTAAAAGAGATGACCAATCGGATTTGATATGCCTAATCATCAATTTTTTAGCGTTTTTCACAATTTTGGAGGTATCCGGATCTTTTCTTATTATTTCAGCTAGCTCATTTTCATTATCTATTGCAAAACAATTGTAGCCTTCTTTAAAATCGCAATAATTTGGATTTACATAGGCATTTTCGAGCCATTTTCTATGGAGAATTAAAGCGCATCCATTATGTATTGCTTCCAAAAAGGTATACTGAGTTCCTCCACCATCATATTTAAGTACAGATAGATCCACAACAAACCTTGCCTGTGCGAGAATATTTGATAGAGTTGAAAATGACTTTTCAAATATCCCATGGTAATACTTGTTAAAGTCTCCTTTCTTTCCTCCAAGATAAAGATGTACATACATTCTACTTGGACATCCAAACAGTTTGATTGGGTTGTCCTGTAAAATCTTGTTGGCTTTAATCATTATATCGATATTCTTTTCAAAACTAATTCTAGATATTGATACTGCTCCTTTCCTTTCAAATCGATCAGAAACAGTAGGATATGGATAAAAAGGATGGTATAGAAAAAGTGACGACAGATCATATTCGGCTTTTAAATAGTTTTGAACAGTCCTTCTTATTGTTACCAATTGCCAATTCCTTAGATGAGGAACAACGTTATCAGATATATCCCTATGATCATGGATTACTAATATATCATTATTATCTGACTTGTCTTTTCTCTTATTTAGCTCTGTTAAGACATTTAAGTAAGTTTGTTTAAATAATGCTATAAGAGGAAATTTTATTTTATTTATTAAGTTGAGTGAAATATTTTGGTATTGCAGTCCGTATCCAAAATCTCGTAGCTTTGATTCGGTCCTTTTTGTTGTTCTAAGGATAGCACTATTCTTTTTTGTTAAATATCTTGTTTGATGAAAAAGATGGGCGGTAAACGTCGTGCCTCCGCCGTACAGATATTTGTGAAGATACAAGATTTGTGTTTCTTTATTTAGAGATTCCGATTTGTCTTTTATTGCATTATACGTCATGAGATGTTTTCTAGTTAAAACTCTTGAGGTATCTATGGT
>JALZGI010000089.1 GCA_030861105.1 Thermoproteota archaeon | reverse complement strand
ATCTATATTAATTATCAATTTTGATAAATAGCTGTGACTCTTTTTCCTAAATATCTTAATTGAAAGGGTACGAGGAGCATGCCATTACAGGATTATCTACTCCCGTTAGAGAATATAAAGTTCCATAGCAAGACTTCAGTCTCCTACGGCGGAAAAAGGTACAATGTCTTAGTGACTGATAAACGATTACTTCTCTTCGCGCAGCGAGGATACCTTTTACGCTCTGACGATATTGTTAGCGAGCGTTTGGACCGACTTCAAGGGCTCGAATATTCTGAGAAGGGTCTACTCTTCAAAACAGCAAAGATATTATTTCAAGGCTCAGCCAAAATGGAGATAAATGGATCTCCCTCTGAACTAAAGCCCCTTTTTCAAAACATCCAGGCAATTCTTGAACGGCGAGAGTGAAGGTCTTCTACATGGTTTTAACTACGGCTTTGAAGAGCAAAGAGATCTATCAACCTTCATTGGAATCATTAGAGTACTCCTGAAACTAAACTTTGCCAAAGAATGAATGTCAGGACTGGAGACTAATAGTAGCAAACATCCTAAGTTATTGGCATTGTTTTTAGAACATCTCGAACATTTTCCTTGAGCTCTGGACTCGCCTGCCTGATCAGGTTAAATGTATGGTAAAATAATATGGTAAAATAATATATTTTTCTGCTTCTAACTCTTGATCTCTTCTATCCTTCGCTTGACTTCTAGGACATTTCTAGAATATAAAATTGCACAAGCTACAACAGCGCACAAAATAAACGGTCCAAAAAAATCAGCAAATCCAAAGCCTAGATCTGGAATTTGTCCTTGTAGTACCGCGCCTATTATTCCTCCTGCTCTGCCTGTTTCCTCTGTTTGTCTGGATTGTGTCGTCTCACGTCGATCTTCTTCTGCCGTCGTGTGTGCACCTGAACCCGTAATGCTTGAAGGAGGGGCCAGAATTGAACTAATACTTCCTAGTGCTGACCCACGCTGCTCAGCAAACCATATTCTTCCCTGATCATCCGATACTAGCCACTGAATAAATGATCCTTTGGTAGGTATCTGTACTTCGGAGATAGTCTGTCTATCAAAATCTAGTACGCCAATTACATCGACGACATGCTGTGCAAACCATACATTCCCGTAATCATCAAGGGCCATACCAAAAGGGAGTCCCCCAGGATTGGGAGATGGAAATCTATAAAAAATGCCCAAAGCTGGATCTAAGACGGATATTGCCTTTCCTTCATGTTCTGAAATGTACACGTTTAAGCCCCGGGGGTCAAGAAGTATGGCATTAGGCTCATTCAAGGGTTCTCCATCTGATGGTTGATATTCGGTGATGTTGCCGGAGATGGGGTCAAGCTGGCCTACCTTTCCGATTGACTCTGTAAACCAGATATCCCCTGTGCTGTCTATAGCAAGAGATGTGGGAAGTGAATTTGGAGTAGGAATTTCATATACAGTTAAATTTCCTGTGGAAGGAGAAACCCTAGCTATGGTATTTGACTGTCCGCTGACTGCAAGCCAGACATATTGTTGCTGCCTCTGATCTAATGCCATTGCCGAAGGCACCCCCTCTGTTTGGATGGTGTATTGTTCTGAACTATTTGTCTGGGGATCGTAGTTTCCTACAATATTATTGGTTGGATCGAGGTACCATATTCTTCCATCATTCCCAAAAGCGGTACTTGTTATCAAGCTTACATTTCCAATAGGATGTGCAGTATAGTTCTTGGATTCTATATTAAACTCCCATATTCTTCCACTTCCAGGCATTGAATCGCCAACCCAAATGGTATGCCTACGTGAATCGTAAACTGGATAAAGAGGGAGCGAGGGCTGGGGAGTTTTGTATTCCTCAAAGCTAAATTGTAATTGCGAAAGACTTGGTTTGACGTCAATATTAAAGATTGCAACCATATTAGGTGAGCCGGTCCTGACACTTTCACCTATAACTTGCACGGTCCATAGTCCAGCCAAAGGAAACGCAGCATCGGCACTGAAGACCCCTGGAGACTGGCCTAACATTTCGACTGCAATAGGTCCTATTCCTCTTTCAACCTGAGTAAGTTTTAGCGTTGACGAGTTGATGTATCGGGCAATGGAACTATCATTGTTGTAATAGCTTACCTCGAAAGTGTTTTGCCCGATGCCAAAAGGTTTGATGATTAATTGGATTCTGCCACCGTATTCAAGATAAGCAACCTCTGAGAACCTTTCTATACTAGGCAGTGATCCGTTGTCTGTGAGGGTAGCAGCCGAGGCTGTAACACCTAGATCGGTTGAACCTTGAGTAATGACTCGCTCATATAATGGAAATTCACCAGAAGGTAGTGCCATGTTAGCCATTAACGATACCATAAACAGTAACCCGATACCTAGGGCAGCTTCTACTTTGAGTGTTTTGTTTAACTTATTAACATATTTTAAAAGTCGGCTACTTGCTTTAGGACCCTCACCACTCTCTGTTATACGGGATTTGCCAGACGAAGCAATAGAAGCCTCAGTTACAAGCATACGACCAAACTTCTTCTGTGTTAAGAACTGATGATACCCTCCCATGACAACCATAACTAGCCCAATGGATAACTTGGCGATAAGCACCCTGCCATACAAAGATGCCAAAGTAATTTCAAGATCATTTTCAAGAGTCCACAAGAGCGACGGACCGGTTATCAAGATTATACCCAAACTTACAACGGCTATGGTTGAAAACCTCGGAATAAGTATTGATAGTACTCTTGCTTTTGTGATCTCATCCATTTGAAAGGATGCTAGCTTTGCAATGTAAGCAAAAGCCAAAAAGATGACTCCTCCAATCCAAATAGAGGCCACTATGCTATGGCAAAAATCTGCAAGTATTGCAAGAGGTTGGTTGCTTGCAGCCGCATGCGCGATCAGACTATATGTTACGAGAAGAGACAACGCAAGTGCTAAAACTGCACTGATTTCTGCTGTGCTAATACTTTTACCTCTTTTCGAATTTCTCTGTAAGATGTTAACCGTGAGCAACAAGAGAGCCGAAGCTTGAATCATACGAATACTCCACACATTTCCAAACTTGGTTGAAACTATTTCGGGGATTGTAGCGCCGACGGATACAGATTGAACAATTATCATAGCTATACCGGAGGCCAAGATCAGTGAGACGCCTACAATCAAAATCTTCGTGGCAGCCTTGCTTTGTAGAACCTGTAGGGGAGCGAGCATTTCAAAAAGCCATGGGATTTGGCTAAATGGCCTCCATAACCATATCATTGCAAAGGCGGTCCCGAATGCTATAACCTGGCCCACATAACCAGGGAATCTTGATAGCGATTCCTCTAGCGATAATATGTCTTTTTCAGCCTGGAGTGCACTGGGTCCTGCAAGCTGGTTGCCCATTCGATTATTATTGCTGGCCTCACCGCCGGAGGAAACATCAGTAGCAACACCAAAAGTAAAAGAATTGTCAACTACATGTCCATCTACTGCAGAAAGAACCTTTGTATTGACGGTATAGATTCCTGGTGGAGCATTCTCTTGTAGTCCAACTGCGATAGAAGATGTTTGTCCATTTGCATTGTAAGCATCTTTGTTATCTACGGGTTCTCCGTCAGGTCCTAATACCGAAATTTCACTGTAGGGAAGTTCTATGGGCTCACTAAAAATTACGCTTACCTCTCCCGGTGGCTCAGCTACATTCTGAAATGGTTTTGGAGTGGAATCCACGTAGAAAGGATGAGCAAAAACATTTATTGGAGCAAAAAGACACATAATAAAAGAGGCTGAGATAATGGCCGTCATTATTGCAAATGCAGATGGTGAAGACAAATCAAAGAAATACTGGTTTTTGAAGGATAATTGCAACTGAATTGACTGCCACTAGCAGCTGTGTAATTCGTATATTTGATGGTTTTTCTTATATAATCAACCACCCGTTCTTGATTGCAATGTGAACAGGATAATATTGGTTTTTTACCTTCCTGATTTCAACGAAACAATATGAAAAAGACTTCTTCTGGATGCTCAGAAGCGTTATATGTTATCTTGGACTCAATCATTAGGTGATGGTTAAATGGTTTGAATCACTACTCGGCGAAATCCACCGATTTGTTCCCTGTATTAGAACCGTATTTCCTTTAATTGGTCTACTGACCATTTGTAGCATATACTTTACCGACGCCTCCGCTCACGAAATCTTTAGGTTTGGAAATATCTCTGTAGCTTCTGGATGGGAGATTGAGCCCCCACTTGACAATCAACTAAATTCGGTTGAAGTAAATATTACAAGAGCAGAGGCAGATGGAAATAGCGTACCCGTTAGAAATGCGTTCTCCGAACTTGACGCCAGCATAAAGTCAGGCGGCCTTACAAAATCTTTGGACTTTGAGCCCCAAGAAGAATCTGCTGGCCTATACAGGGCTGCTATTCTGCCAACACAGGTAGGAAGCTATTCACTAGTCTTGACGGGGAGGATTGAAAGTCAGACAATAGATTCAGAATTAGGGATAGAAGATGTAGAGGACACTGCTGCTATTGAATTTCCGCTAGTAGGAAACCAGGTCCCATCTGGTTCATCCGTGCAGGATATGGGTTCGGGACAACAGGTTTCAAGTGCTAGCCAGCCAAATCCATCCATTGCGCAGCTTTCTCCTTTGTTAACTGATTTTGCTAGGCAAGTTAATTCTAGTGGCAACACAGCAATACAAGCCCAGATGGTTGCAACAGAAACAAGAGATAAGCTAGAGGAACTTGGAGGATCTGTTGACAGAGCCTATGTATTTGGGATGGTAAGCATTGGAGTAGGGATATCAGGCATTATTATAGGAGCATTTGCTTTAACTAGGAATGATAGTCGGCCGGGAACCCTTGGAAGAAAGAAAAGGATCGGCTGGCTCAAGAAAAAAGAAAAATAGTTCCTTCCAAAATTCCAGTTAGGTTTTCATACTATTTGACAAGGAGAACGCTGAGATTATTTAACTGCGCCAAAGAATCTTCCACGAGCAGTCTTAAATCTGGCTATGAACAATACAAAACATAACAATCCTGCTACTAAAATCATGGTTGATGCCCCACTGGAAAACTCTGGAACAACATGTATGGGCAAGTCAATGCTTGATGAGGTGTTTCCGATATTGTCTATTCTGAGCGTGTAAAATCCAGGTTCTGCAAAAATATACTTCTGGCTGGCAGCTTGTTGATTTAGGCGATGGGTTTCGCTGAGATGGTTTCCCTCATTGAACATCATAACATCATATGCTATGTTTTGAAGCTCTTCTCCAGAACTAGAATTTAAAAATTTAATTCCGAAAGTGTTTTCGCTCCCAATTGCATTTGGTGTCCAAGATATTTGGGCTCTAAACGAACTTTGGTTCTGACCCCTATCCTCTTTTGATTTACTTGTTACTTCAAACAATATAGGCTGGGAACCATCGTTCGTTGTTAGATTTGTTGTTTGATTTGTGTTTGTAAATTCTTGCGCCGTACTGGCAGACTTTTCATTCTGAGAGAAGGAAGTAGACGAGATGCAATGTAGGCAAAGTATCGGCATAATTGTAAAAGCTAAGATTCTAAATAACCCATAGCTAGAAAAAAACATAGTTCAGAGGTATCTTTTGCAGTATAAATTGGTTATCTTGGCTAAATTAGGAATTGGGAATTGGGAATTAGGACTAAAATCTTTCTACTGCTTAAGTCTAATACTCTCATTCACCAGAGCAGATAGTTTTAGTCTTCATTTGTCTCAACTTCATAAGAATTAACTGAGAATGTAGCTCAGCCATAACAACATATCTTCTAGATTAGTCTTCATTTTCTACTCCCTATTTCGCCTTATACGTATTTGGAAACTTGTTGACCATAGGTTGGTACTAATACTAACCTTTTTTCTGGTTAAGAAGAACGAATTGGTCGGTCCTGATTTCTTAAACGAAAGGATCCAATATTTCTGACTTGACTCCTATGAAAAGTAAATGAAAAACTATTGAGTCAGAGAAACTTCAATGTAAACGTCATCTGGAATCTTAAGCCTCATAAGCTGTCTAATAGACCTATCATCCGCTCCCAAGTCTATGACGCGTCTATGAACCCTCATTTCGTATTTGTCGTATGTGTTTGTACCCTGTCCACAGGGAGATTTCCGGGTTACTATCTTCATTTTTTTTGTTGGCAATGGGTGAG
>JALZGI010000122.1 GCA_030861105.1 Thermoproteota archaeon | reverse complement strand
TTTCTCTGAACTATCTGAATAAAATCAATATTTCTTGATCCATTTTCTTTAATTAATCTAATACAACCTCTATTTGTAACAATCCTAGGACTCATTGCAAAAAGGTAACTGTAAGGGGATTTATTTTCAATTGCAAGTGAACCTATATCTGTAACAGCTTCGCATTTTATTCCATTTTGAGCAATCTCTCGAGCCAGTCTTTCGTTTATATTCATTGACTCTTCCTCTTTGAGAATGACTTCTGAAGGTAGCAAGGCAGCTCTAGACCCCTCCTCCTCCCCAGTCTCAGAAGCTTTGGTTTTCTCAGCAGCTATCTCTTGTTTGATAGTGTCGACCTTTTCTCCTGTTACTTCTTTTGCTTTCCTATATAATCGACCAGATAGATCCTTTAACAACTCTGCAATCCTTTTTACTATAGAAATCCCATTATTTTTTAGTTTTTGTGCAGCAAAGCTAAGTAGTATCTTTATTTTTGCTGCTTGTATAGCCTTGGGCCTTATCTACCTTACAAATACTATTCTTTTGCTTTGGCAGCTTCAATTACTCCAATTAATCCAGACTTTGGATAGAAAGTTTGAATATACTTCCAACCTGATTTCTCTAGCAAAGAAGAATACTCTTCAACCGTCCTTTCTCTCCCAGTTCCCCAACACATCATATGTATATCGAAAAGCTTTGAAAAATGTGGCTTTTCTGGCTCTGTAATCAAGTGTTCGGCAATAAACAGTCTTCCATCTGAGGAAGGACAAGATCTGTTAATATTGTTAAGTATCTTGATACATTCTTCGTCATTCCGGTCATGAAGGATCATTTTCATTATATATGCATCAGCCGGGTGAATTTCCCTAAACATGTCTCCTTCTATATACATACAACGATCATCCAGTCCCATTTTAGTTGACCACAATAACTCTTTGTTCCGGATGAGAGATTTTAACTCCAATACACTACCTTTCATGTGATGATGCTTTAGAAGTAGATTACTCAGAAGATGTCCATATCCTCCACCGATGTCACACAAATGATGTATTTTGGAAAAGTCATATTCACTAAGTGCATCTAATACCCAGGTAGTTTGAGCAGCAGAATAACTATTCATAGCCTGACTGAATACTTCTGCGTACTCTGAATCTTTCTCAGCATATTCAAATGCCTTACAACCATATTCACGGAGAAAAGCATTCTGCTGGCCATCTTTAATCATAGCAGTCAGGTGCTTCCAGATTGCATAGTGTTCAGGTCCTTCTTCTAATAATATTATATCTCTTAACGTCTGTGGATGGTTCTTCTGGAATAGCTCACCTTGTTTGTTGATTGAAAATTCATGATTGCGTTCTTCTTTTAAGAAACCAAGCGAGCCAAGAGCTCTGAGAAGTCGATAAGTTAATTCAAAATCAAGATTTAATTGCTTTGCAATATCAGACATCCTTTTGGGATCTGATGTTATGCAATCAAAGACTCCCAATTTAACGGCTGCATAGAGTATTTGACTTTTCCATCTACCAAACACGATTTCTAAGGTTTTTTATACTCTGACATGGTAGTATAAAACTAATAATTACCACCCTCTAATATATAGAGGCAGTCTTACATTTCAAGTCTGTTAAGCAAAGATTTGAAAATGAAGAGATATTACCAAAGACTGAAACTAGTAGATCTGTGACTGGATTTTATGAGATTTATCCAACCAAAAGAGGCCATATCATGTATAGAAACGAAGAAGACATATGCAGCTCTGTAAGCAAGAAAAGCCAACTACTCTAGTACTAACAGGGAAGAATACGTAGAAATAAAAGATATTTAGCTATAATATTTGATTGCTTGTATAAACCAATCTGGCAAAATACTTCTGTTTTTACTTAGAAAATAACCAAACGCGGAATCTAAGATGTATGTCTTTGCCCAATCCTCTCTTGACCTTACCGATCTCCCATAGGCTTGCGCCAATCTTAGCGCTGTTTGCCAGTAGTACCATTCTTCATCCAAATTACTCTTTGCATTTATCCATCTGTCACTCTTGTTAGGATATGGAACCTTGGTCATAATTTGAAATCTAGAAAGTTCGTCCTTTAAATCAAGTCCTGTATGTAGTGAAGGCGAAATAAGAACTGTAGGCTTTACACTGTTAATATGCTCTTGTATCACTTCATCTCTTTGTATTTCTGGATCGGTAACTATCAACCTTCGTGCATTTTCTTGGGATATATTATTCTTAATAAAATTCAATTGTTCATAAGATGTGGTATGTATAATTCCTTTGTCTTTTCTGTGTATCGTCATGATATTATCGACTGTCTTTGTTATACTTGATTTTATTTCTGGTAATTGTAAATTATTATAGTTCAGATAGGCAATATTGAGAGCATAGATTGGTCTATTTTGGACTGGAAAATCTGATTTGACCTGAATAAATTTTACTTCCTTGTCATCATTATCTTGCGTTAAACCAACACTTCTACAAAACGCCTTGGGGTTAAGTATGGTTGCACTCATTATTAGTATTTTTGAACATTTGTCAAATACAGCCTTGCAGTAAGGAGAAATATCCAAAGGCTTTAGCTCAACCTTTACCACTTCATAGTTTTCCTTCTTTATTTCAGCTATTATCCAGTTCCTTGGATTTGCTAGAATATGGTTTATTGTGATTGTTAGTCTTTCTGTGTCTCTTAGAG
>JALZGI010000105.1 GCA_030861105.1 Thermoproteota archaeon | reverse complement strand
TCTTAATCTTATCTGCAAGGTTGTCATCGTTTGTTACCACAGCGCCGCCCTCGCCGGACGTTAAGACTTTGCTAGCATATAAGCTATAACAACCTAATGAGCCAAAAGTGCCGGTTTGCCTGTTTCTATAGGTTGAGCCAAGAGATTGGCATGCATCTTCAATGATGACGATCGATTGTTTATCCGCAACTTCGGCAATCTCATCCATGTCACACGGGATTCCGTACAGGTGAACTGGGATGATGGCTTTGGAGTTATTCGTGATCTTGGCCCTCAAATTCTCTATGTTAATTGTATAGTCATGTTTGTTGATATCTACGAATACAGGCCTTGCACCCGTAGCTATGACGGAATTTGCTGTTGCAACAAAAGTGAACGATGGTAGTAATACTTCGTCTCCTTTACCTATGCCCGCGGCCAGTAATGAAGCATGTAACGCAGAGGTTCCTGAGTTTACCGCCAATGCATGCTTGACATGAAGATAGTCCTTCAAAAGAGCTTCAAAGCCACGTACTCTCTTTCCGCCGTCTTTCGCAGCTGATGTAAGTGTGTTTTCGCGTAAAACGCTCATTATCTCATTTTTCTCTTCTTCAGCTAACCATGGCTTGTTAATTGGAATTATTGGCTTATCAATGGAAGATTGTTTGGTAGACATCCAAATATGTGGCTGCATATTGCTTGCACTGCAACATATATGTATGCCTGTTTTCATACGTCAGCAATAAAAATTCGAATTGCTGACCCTATATTTTCAGTCGTACACATCGATTCTTTTCTGAAGTGCTTAATATTCTTCTTCATTAGCTGACAGAAATTCTGACATGTAGCAAGTGGAGAGACTTATATATGTGAAACCTGTAATACCTTGCACCTATCTAGAGATTCTATGAAAGATGAGAGGTTATTGCTGTATTAGACCTCAAGGTCTTGTATTTTAACGCAAAGAGAACTATCAGCTGCAGACCCCACAAGAGATTGTTTAACACTAGCATGTTATAGTTAGTAACCGCAAAAAACGTTCTGAAGTGTTCATGAGCATAATGCAAATGTTCTCTTCTGGCTTATAGTAATTCATCTGGGAATATAACATGATCTATGGGTGATGTAAGATTTAATCGACGGTCGATCTACAAATAAATCATCCGTTTACTACTAATGACCCCAAAAAGGATTCATTCAGGAGTGTAAGAAATCCGGTTTCAAGGTCAACTGATCATCCTATCTATCCCCCTCCTCCACCCATTCCTCCCGCCGTGGATTCCAAGTCCACTGTCTCAATCTCCTTATCTTCTTGGGACTTTTTTGGTTTTTTATTTCTATTATCAAAATGGTTTTTCTCATCAGCAGACATTCTAAAGTTTTGACACAAGCTAGAATTAAAACATTCTTATTCTGAGTTCGCTTGTTTAGTAACTTGCTGAGGCCCTAGCTGAAAGAATTATTATCCTGGTGAGCCATTTCTAGTAGAATATTGGATGGCCGAGAATATAATAAATAAAAGTGTATTGACTGATGGGATACTTGCGTTGTCAAACTATTTCAAAGAGCACGGCTACAATCCCCCATCTAGTATGGAAGTCGATAAATTAGCATTTGAGAAAATATTATCAGAATCTGGGGAGCTATATAATGTTGATAGCAAGAGAGCAATTACGGAGCACCAGTTCTCTATATCAGGTATAATTACAATTAAAGAAGCGCAGAGAATGATGTCTAGCAACTAATATGGATCTTTATTTATTCATTCACGTAAACTGACAATTGAGGTGCTCCTGGGCTCATCTTTTTGAATGCATTCTCCAAAATAATTTTCGGTTATTTACCAGTAGAGTTCATAACCCTTGCACAAAGAGGAACCATTCTCTTGTCAGACCCCCACTAATATTACCAGGTACCCTTAAAAAATGTGCCGTGCGGAATGAGACCTCCCTGATGGCAGCCTTATCTTCTTTGTCTTGATGATGATGATCCTGTTGTAATTGATGATGTTGATGTTGATGTTGATGTCGTTGATTCTACAGCAGAGATACCTGTTGTAGCTATGTCATTTGATGCTTCATTGAATATTTTGGCTGCATTTATACCTAGCCTGGATAACTCTCTTGAGTTATCTTTTGTCTGTTGTAGTGCCGTACTGAATAGTTCCATATTTGCAGAGACTGCATTGTTTGTTAGTCGAGTAGCTGCAATTACATTGTCT
>JALZGI010000103.1 GCA_030861105.1 Thermoproteota archaeon | reverse complement strand
CAATTGACCTGAGTAATAGCCATTTGGGGGTGTGAACGTTAGCTTTTTGCACAGATCGGCATGGAATTTTGCTTATCGCTATGGACTGTGAATCTCTTGCATTTAATAGATTCATTCATAGATGTTTTATTTGGTCACCTTATGTAGTCCTGGAGGATATTCTGTATATCATTCCTTTACCATCTGATTCTTGGTCAAGGGTTAATATGTAAAGCAGGCCGTCGGGTCCGGTTTCAATATCCGTTATCCCACCAAAACCTGTTCCTAGAGTTATCTCATCTAGCTGTTCTTCATCGTCGGCAACTAAATCATTCTGAAGCTCAGGATTATCAAACACCAGTTCCGTCCTAGTTTGGTTTAGTTCAAAAAAATACAAGTTGCCATTTGTTATATCCCCGACAAAAATATTATTGGTATATCTAGAGCCAAGTTTTGATGAGTCTAGAAACTCTATATCTGTAACTCCAAGAGATGGATCCCAGCTAAAGACGGGGTCTGAATAGTGAGAATTGGGAAAGTTAACTAAATCATCCTCAGTTACTTCACTTTCAGAAATAGGTCCCATTAATTTCTTCCAGCCGCTATTAAATCCTGGTCTCACAATATTGATCTCATCATAATCTTCATCTCCATTTTCGGCTTCCCATAAGTAACCTGTTACTGGGTCTATTGATAATCCAAAAGTATTGCGTATACCATATGCATAGTATTTACTCATTTGATTTTGTCCTTCTATTGCAATATTTATGAACGGATTATCTTTTGCTGGAGAGCCATCCTTTGGATTTATCTTTAGAATAACAGAACTATCATTGGGCTCAGGACCATCTTGTATGTTTTGTAATTGCCCTTCGTTATTAAGGTCTCCTATTGCTGTGTAAAGATAATTGTCTTTTCCTATGGCTATTTTGCCACCTGGATGGTTTGGACCTGGAGTTGCAGGAAGGTCTAAAATCAGCTGAGGATTTACAAGGGTATGCTCCTGATCATTCCATTGATACTTGTAAAGTCTGTTCCGCACAGGCTGGTCGTCTTTAGCGGCTTCTGATAAATAAAGAAACACTTCTTTTCCCAGGGTTGCAATGCCCAAAAGTCCTCTACAACATGTCAGAGTAGTCGCATCGACATCTAGCTTCAAAACTGGCTGTTCTTGTAATATGCCGTTGGATACAAGGCGTACTTCTCCACTATTCTTTTCTAGAACCAATATGTTATTGCCATCAATAAATGCCATACTTGTGGGAGAAGATAGCCCTTCTTCTACTATCAACTCTGCTTTTAAGCTGGAGTCTTTGAAAGTTGGTTGAGCATATGAATTTAAAAGTCCTCCCATGAGAAAAGAACAAAAAATCAATACAGACACATTAGCTGAAGATACCTTAAGGAGCATTTGTAAATAAATTCAGGACATATTTCTTAAATAAGACTTTCTGACTGATTCTCCTATGCCTTTTGGTTTTGGTAGAGGTGAGGAGGAAAAGGAAAAGCATTATTCTAATATTCATCTGACCAACGGCGATGATAGAGAAGAAATAAGCAAAATAACAGAAATGCTGAACCCCGATGAAAAAGTTCTATTGGTTGCAAGACAATCAAGGATAAGACCAGGGGGCTCACATTTTACACCTAATATTATCTATGCAACAGACAGAAGAATAATTATTAGGGATCCTTACATGCTTGGAATTAAAGAAGATGTTGTAGACATCCCTTATGATATAGTTACAAGTGTCAAACTTGAGAAAGGACTCTTATCATCTACAATTAGGTTCAAAGCCCCAGGACTTGTAAGCTCAACCAAATTAGGAATGATGGACAGTATGATTGAAGGTGAAGACGACCCAGGTGGAATAATTGAAGCTATTCCAAAGGATAAAGCACAAGACTTGTTGGAAATAATTCGCTCAGGAATGCAATCCAGTGCAAATAGAAAATTCGCACCTTCTAAAAACCAACAACCTAATGAATTAATAGAATCTAAAGAGTATACTGTTCCCCCTACACAACCGATATCAATCGCAGATGAAATAAGAAAACTTGCAAAACTAAAGGAAGAGGGAATAATAACAGAAGAGGAGTTCAAACAAATGAAACAAGACCTGATTAAAAAAAATACCTAATAGACGGATGTATTCACATTGTTTTGATATAGAGAATCTCGATTCGGTAGAAGTAAGTCCGCATTACAGCGGCCGTGGATTGAAAGAGGAAGCTTGAAAACTGAATAGCATTTTGTAAAGTCATTATCGCTTATCGCTTATCGTATTTTGTCTTGCTCCCGGCTCAGGTTATAGAAGCGGAAAATGCCCTTCGTCATTTTGTTAGAGTCTTCTATAATGATAGGGACCATGACATTAAAAATTCCTGAACCCGATGCGCATTTTGAAAGATGACAATGTCGAAAGCCAGTATCATAAATCCATGCACAAACAGACTGTGCTAGAAGATTTGCACTATAACCAAACCAATCTATACTGTCATAAATATGCAAAGTCAATTTCTTACGAATGATAGCTCTGAGCTGAAATATATATAGCCAACCTTGTGAGCTCCCATTATGTTCTGAATTGTCAAAGTCTAATAAGCAATCGTTTTGGCACAGTAGTTAATATATAAAGAGGGAAATAAAATTTATTGCAGAATCACCAACTTGCCGCTGAGTTTATTATCATATCTAATTATACTATAACACATTATGCAATTTGGCTTACAGCACCCTAATTTCAGCTTCGATTATGATGGTAAAGGTAGTAATAATGCTAATACCTCCCAAATTGCTGATTCCTTAAAGAACCTTATTACGAAGGCAGAAAACACTGGCTTTGATTCATTCTGGGTAATGGATCATTTTCATCAAATTCAATTTGTCGGAAGGCCAGAGGAGCCCATGCTTGAAGGTTGGACTGTAATATCCATGCTTGCAGGACTAACCACAAAAATAAAGCTAGGAACGCTTGTAACTGGAATAATATACAGATATCCGTCAGTTTTAGCAAAAGTAGCTGCTACACTAGATGTACTAAGCAAAGGGAGATTGTTCATGGGAATAGGTGCTGGATGGAATGAACAAGAATCCTTAGCATATGGTATTAGTTTACCCTCTAACCAAGAAAGAATGCTTAGGCTAGAAGAAGCAATACAAGTCATACGTAAAATGTGGACTGAAGAGCCCCATGCTTCCTTCAATGGAAAGTACTATCAAATTCGTAATGCATACTGCAATCCTAAACCAATACAGAAGCCATCACCGCCCATATTAGTTGGGGGAAGTGGTGAGAGAAAGACTCTCAAAATTGTAGCAAAGTATGCTGATGCATGTAATCTATTTGGATCCCCTGAAACTGTAAGGAAGAAACTTGATATCTTAAAGGAGCATTGTAAAAGTGTAGGTAGAGACTACGATTCTATCTTAAAGACCAAACTTGGTGCTGTGATAGTGGATGAAAACAAAGACATGGCAAGGAATAGGGTGCAAAAGGCCTTTAGAGGAATACCTGAAGAACAAATTAAAGAGTTTGCGATTTATGGAACACCAGAAAATGTATCAAGACAAATAGAGATATTCGAACAAGTTGGTATCCAATATCTTATAGTTGATTTAGAGCCATATAGAGAACTTGAAGCATTAGATATATTTGCAAATAAGGTTATGAATAAAATGTCTTGACTTCATCACAATAATATACAACATTATTCCGGTTCGGTAGGATAGGATTGGAGTTGCAGATAATTCCCAATGAAATAATATTGTGAACAATATCTAAGGCTCACATACTATTCCATAACTAAGAAATTCAAAAGAAGATGTGGGCTTGTTAACCAGGACTTATTTAGTCATGTTCTTCAGTGAAGTCATATTTTCTTCAGCAGAAGCTGTTTTTCGTAGCAGATCCAGTTGATAAACCAGCTGCTGGCATTCCCCTGACGCCACGTATATCTATTGTTTCTGCTTTTGATGTTCCTCCATCGTCTTCCTCTAAATTCACTATATTATGAAAGACGGGGCGCAAGAGGACTAATAGAACATGAATTGAAAAATGTGTCCACAATAGGGTTAGACTATGTAATCGTTCAAAGGTTTTAATACCATGATAAAACAACAGGACCTGAATAGTATTAGTTGCCCAATGTTCGAATGGTAAGCCCCAGATCGTATTTCGCTAGAATGAATGAAAATAGAAGAGATAATAATTGGCTGACCGAAGATCAATTATTAGAAGGGAGTAAAGAATTCTTCAAGCTAAATGACTATTCCAATATAGAATACAACAAAACGCTTGATCAAGGTGGAAGGACGTTTTCATCTCCAATTGTGGCAACTAAAACAACCACATATGATGGAAATCAAGAAATCAATATGATAATAACCATATTCAAATCAAAAATCAAACAATACGATCTAGGTTTTTTTGGACGTATTGAATCAATCACTTTAGACATTCTAGACAACTATGAGCAAACAAACTTGATGCTTGTGACTGACTCTCTATCTTATATTCATATTATTAAAAATGAAGAAATTAGTGTTGCAATTGAAAACATGATGAGAGATGGTCTATTTGTCTTGTTTCTTAATCATAGATTTACGTACGCATTATTTGACAAGTTCGAAAATATGACCAAACCTATCCCTGTTTATGACTAGGAAGCATAAGTAAGTCACTAAGTATTGCTTCATAAGTTGATCAGGAAAATAAGGATGACCATGAATGACGAGATAATATTCGCAGAAATCTTTCTTTAACTGGCCATTTCAGAAAGGGCCATGCTTAACATAAGTCAGAAAAGTGTTAGGACTATTGAGCCTGCAATAATGTTATAATTCTTAGGTATGAGCCGAATAAGGGGGAATGCCGTGATTCCCATGGGTATAAAGATATCACAAATGGAACAGGGGTTTTGAATATGATAAGAAGTTTGATATAGATTCCCAGTAAAGGCATACATATGATACAACAAAAAGAACAACCCATTGATATTGTTCCTCCTGAAAAGATTGCATTTATTGCATACAACATAGGAGTATATGATCAGTTCAAAAATTCGGTGGCCTGATTACAAGCGGAAAAATTAATAATAATGAATCTGATGTACAAAAAATAGCACAATTACTTTGGAAGCCAAGGCTTTCTATGATGCTGAAATGATTGCCCAAATTATCAATGCCATATTACGCTCTGGTCAACATGCTATAAACAATAATAAACATACTATTGATACTGTAACAACTTCAGAAGTTAACTATGTTATGAGGTAATTAAAAACTGCAGGGATTGCTATCCCTTAGATTTTATTGCCCTCTTAATTGATGTAATATGCTTCTTATTACTCAATACCTACTTAGTATCCTTTAATCTAGTATCGCTTAAACCACATTGTTTGCATTTATAAATTATTGTCTTTTCCAGCTCTCTATCTGGCAACATTTCTGCTCCGCAGCACGCACACTCCATTATACATAATGATTTGTAATTTCTAAAATGTTTTTCGTTATTATTCCATTTTCCTGTCAATAAGTATTTTCTCTAGTCAACTGATGGTTCACCTCTGCGAGGCGAATTCTCTGGTGAAATATTTTCTACTATTCTGCCCTCTGCTTTTTCCTTCGCTACAACTTTTTTGTCATTTCTCATTGATTGCTTACCCTATCATCTGAAGGTCAATAATATATATTAATAGAACTTATGTCGGATTTGAACCTTGCTGGTAAGTGAGTTACGAAATAATTGTCTAGGTAGTCAGATGTTTATAATTATTTTTTAGATCTCCTTTAGCCAAATTTGTGTTAATACCTTTTTGATCCAACTGGGCAAGAATAGGTAATAACTAGATAGAATAAAGGTTCTTCATTATCTCCTTCATGAGGCTCATACTGCTACTACTAATGGGAACAAGTAATTTATACAAGGCCTATGTAGCCATTACCGCATAAACATTTGACAGAAAGAGTCAGCAGACCAATAGGAGTCACAATCATTGCTATTCTTACCATAATCATCGGAATTATTGCGATGTTTGGTGGTATATCTATAGTTGTAATTGTAGCATTCTTGTCTCTTGCCCCAATTAGTTTGGCAGGTATAATAGCGGCTATAGTAGGTGCCGTATTGTTAGCGATAGGAATTGGTTATATTGTCATGTCTTATGGATTATTAAATGGTAAGGGATGGGCATGGACTATAACCATGATATTGGTAATTATAGGAATAGGAATTGAAGTATTGTCTGCAGTTACAAGTCCTTTATTTAATACATCTTTTATCAATACTGATGATGTTGATGACTCTAATTACCTTATCTTAGAAATTATAGGTTCAATAATAGTAATAGCCATCAATGTATTAATACTATATTATCTTTTTAGGCCACATGTTAAGTCATATTTTGGAAAGACACAGCAGCAACTATGATAACTAATATGATATATGTTGGATAAAGTGTTTTGACAATGAATTTATTTCTCTATGCCATGAAGTTGTATTCTGTTTATTGAATAAATCATTTGCTTGTTTGTATGTTAGTTTGTTTGTTAGTTTGTTTTCAGGAAGCAAAAAGTTCTACCTTTGATCTCTTCCGCCGTTTTATGTAGAGTAAGGTCTTCCTGTGATTCATAAAAATAGGCGGAATAAAAGATTCAAAAAGTCATATTTACTCCTTAATAAACAATTAGGATTAAGTATTTGTTCACCTAATTGATTTTAACACTAATCTCTATAGCATCTTTGATCTTTGGAGTAAACTCTAGCATGGTTTCAACAGTCTTACTTTTGTATGCGCCAGAATTTCTTACATACTCTAAATAGTCTAGCATTTCATTTTTAGATACTTTGACATTATCTGCAACAATTACTGCCCCCTTTTCAAGACAGTGCCTTTCAGCTGATTTTAGATATTCTAAGTATTGGTCTTTTTCCGCATCTAAAAACATTAGTTGGAATTTCTGGCCAAGCTTAGGAATGGCATCTAAAGCGTTACTGGTTATTACTTCAATCTTTTCTGATAGGCCTGCCTGTGCTATATTTTTCCTTGCAATCTCTGCTGCTGACTTGTTTATTTCGATAGCCACCACTTTTCTATCTGAACTTGAAATAGTGCTAGCCATTAGTATAGCCGAATAGCCATGCAAAGTCCCAATCTCAAGAATATTTTTGGGTCGATATCTTCTAATAGTCTCTTTTATAATTTTACCCTTGATAGGACCAATAGATGGCACAAATTCTCTTTCAGCCATCCTTTCTAAC
>JALZGI010000088.1 GCA_030861105.1 Thermoproteota archaeon | reverse complement strand
GCAATAGAGAGCGTAGTGGAAACCACTAACAAGTGGATAATGGATTACTCTGACTCCATAAAGAAGGTTGACATCAGCATGAATGACGGCATCAATAAGATGGCAGAGTTCACTGCGGGATATCCTTTCAAACTGGATGTTCTGCTAAACCAGTCTACAAGATATACGAAACATGAAATAGGAAAACTGAAGGTTAACGTAAAGGCTACACCCAACCCTGGAAGCCTTGCACGGATAGGGAACTATAATAAGGACGAATTGTTCTTGCTTAGATCTAGTTGTCAGGTCAATTATATCGTAAGCGAAGATAGCCTGAAAGACGTTGACGTATTGGATGACTATCTGATACTTGACGCAACAGGATGTCAAAAAACCGATCTAATCTCATTCACAATCACAGTAGAACAAATTACGAAGAATTCTGTTTCAGAGAGGAGAGGATATTCAACAATTGTATTACTTGAGTAACGATCGAAGCTGCCATTAGGCCTGGTATATGCCGCTTAGTAATCTATCAATTGAAGCAAATGATCTTGGCTTGAGCTCACCGCGCATTTTTTACTCTGAATGTTTTGTAGAACAAATCAACCATAACGGGAATTTCGAGGTAGTCTATAAGGATTGCAATCCACGCTAAGTAAATGGGAAACGTTACAAGGTCAGAATAAAGCAATGATTCATACACAATTTCATCTGTAATCCAGAAAATATGAACCACCTGAATTGCCAAGAGTACCAAGAACAGAACATTTTTACGAGAATGAACTTCATCCTTGAACAAGCTAAATAGATAATACGTAATGCCTGAAATTAAAGCGGGAATCTCAACATAATCCACGACTATGAACAATGGAAGCAATACCCTTGGGAGTCCCAAATAGCTCTGGTCCGCTATCCGCTGAAGAACCACGTCTGCTGTCAGCCAGTACAAGTGTAATATCTGAAGCGATATGAGAACGAAGGTAACTTTTAGACTAAGAGACTCATATTTTGCCCAAAAACTCAGAATTCTCTGAATAGGAACTGATACCGTGCTGACTTCCCTCCGATATTATCTAACGGGAAATATGGACTAGAGGTATATGCATTTTTTGTTTTTTTCAGTCAAAGTAATAGGAAATTTCCTAGGGAATCATGGAGACTATCGAATCATCGAATTGAGCAAGACGGATTTACCTTGTCTAATTGGTTACTATCGAGTTACCTTGTCAATCCTCGTAATTCTAGTCATGGCCGACCTTCTTTAGCTGCCTAGTTTCCTCGCTTTTCAGGAAACAAAAAACTTACAAAATGAAAGCGCTGTAGAAGTAAGGATGGTCTTATCTACTCAAGTCCATATACACCTATCTGTGATATGAAAAAGTTGATTCTATTCCCTATATGCTGAATCATTCGTTCCTCCGTTCTATGTCCGGATTGAGTTAGCGGATCAATAGCCAGTTTTTTCACGTGGGTTTAATGATATCCTTTATGTAAGTAGTCAGCAAGTTCCTGATATTTATTTTGACTTGTTCTGGATGTTGAGCATGATCCACCTAAGCAATCGTCAATAGAAAAATTGCAGAGGCTTATGGAAGTGGCGAATGATTAATCGTATTAGTTGTCCTCGTAGAAGTCTGGTTCTGCTTAAATCATGATGAATTTGACTGTTGATGAAGAACCAGATGTAATGTTGACTTAGAGAAGTCTTATAAAGAGGAGGTTATAGTGTAGATAGATTCAATGGCCCCATTATGGCATTGTTTAATTGTAACCCATATGTATATGGACTATTGTTGTTGGGTATTAAATTGCCCAATATGACACGTGTTGAGTTCTTTCACAAGGTAACGAAGATAGATGCTAAGCGCAGGGTATGTTTTAGTAGAGTTTGAAACACGTCATGAATCGTTTGAATAAGAGTTCTTCCAAATCGATACAGAAAGAGGGATTTATCAAAAACTCTATAGAAACTGAAGACCTGACAAAGTATGTGAAGTTTCACAAAATAACAATTACATTAAAGGTTATCATCGGTGCGTTGACTTTAGAACCCCTTATAGTTCTATTATAGGGCTAAAGATCTTTGAGAAGGGGCATGCGATAAGTTCGGAAGATTGCCCGGCCGTTACGGTTGTAAAGCGTTTGCATTTATTGGTTTGCCGCTCTGTGTCTTGGAAGGAAATGCCCAATAAGGATGCGTCTCGTAATAACAAATGGGCTAGGTTGTAGACTCCAGCTAACGCCGGTCGAAATAGTCGAAATGCGAACATGCCTGTATCAATACCGGAAGCTTGGGAATAAAACTATGCGAATCTAGTTCAAAAAAAATCAAAGCGTTAGCTCCATACTTAGAAACCATGCCATATATTTAATTAGGAAATAACGTGAGATAAAGAGGATGACCAAGGACCACATGAATAGCAAGGACTCGCTCTTTCTCAAGGAAATCGCGGATGACTTTTGTGAGAATGTAAAAAATGAACCTGTTTTAATTGATGCTATAGAAAGTATAATGACTGGGTACTACAAGGTTTCAAGACAAATAGCAAAAGAAAGGTTGAGACCAATGATCCTCCAAGACAAGAGAATAGTTAGTAAGGTGGTGGCCCTGGAAGGAAAGAACGAGACCAGATTCCTGCACGCAAGGCAATGGGTATACAATGCGGAAGCAGACGACGACCTAATGCTAAGTCGGATTCTAGAGCTGCACGAGCAATTTCGGTTAAAGTCGTAGTATTTATCGGTAACCCCTCTGCAAAGATTGCCATCATCGAGCGTATGGTTAATACAGATATGCAGATACCGCATGAAGGTCGCGCAATAACTATCAGAAAATATTATATCTGAAGTGAGTGCATAGAATATAGAGGTAGGGAGGATCGGGGTGCTAGCCGTACCCCTTTACCAGAAATCGGCTTTATGCTGGGATCAGTAACGACCAGGTAAATCCATAGAGAGAAAGTACCCGCTTGCCTTACTGAAATGAGGTCATGCCGTATCGGATGGTTGTGAGCGGCAAATAGCGCGAAGGCGCTGTCTTGACCGTGTGCACGTAAGTGCATATTACCGAAATGGATGAGGTCCGGGAGGGAGCAATCCTAAGGTAGCACAGCCATGCTGGTACGTCTACGTGGTTGATCTTGTAAGGCATGAAATGGGACTTTTTGTCTGTGGTGGTACTGGTTGGCTACCTCTGTTATACTTTTGGATTCTTTTTTAATATACTTGCTTGCGTGGAAATCCTTTGATCTAAGAGGCAGAGATATTGAAAGTTCGTAAAAGGTAAAAATACTATAATGTGAACTATTTGTTGCTGACAATATGGTCCAAGTAACAGAAGAAGGAAGAAAGAACAAACAAATTGTCAACACACTAAAATGACTACCATCGATTACCCCTGTGGCTGTAGCTATTTATTTGATCACCATATTGAGTTAAAAAATGTCTGCCCAAAACACGAAGCTGAGCTAACTACCCATGCATGAATCCCAATACCCTATTATTTATTGCATTTCAGTTGTAACATTATTACTGTATCCATAGCCTGAGTTTGTAAGAAATGATTTTGTTTCAAAAGAATAGATGTAAAACACCATCTATTTCTGGGGATTGTCCCCAAGCTCCGTTAACGAATACTACAATTGGCATAAGAACGGGAAATACGACTAACATAAGATCAGAAGGATTATCGGCAGCCTTTGGGGGTACAGAACTATAGTTCGGGGTAGAATGGACAAATAAACAGTTCAATAATCGACGGACTATCTTTAGAATCAGGAGGAGAATAAAATGGTAACATTAATCATTGGTTAATCATTGATTAAACCACGAATTTTCATTTATGATGCTAAAATGTTCGATAATTGCACGTAGTTAGTGAAGTAAGGTAAGGACTTTTCTCGTTTCCTCAACCATTAAGGTGGTAAAAAAAAGACCATTAATAAAACCCAATATTCTGTCATTATTCTGTGAGTCTCGAGGAGCTGCTTAGAGAGGAAGTCCAAAAGCAGATTGATAAAGCTATAGAAGACATTCCCTGGACTACAACTAAACTAAGTACAAACAAGGCCAAGACGGCATTTCAGTATAAGGACATTTCAGATTTTGTATATGGATATGAATATGGCTGCATTATTTCGAATAGCATAGCATATTATCAAAGCAAAATCGACGGGGGGCTAGCTACAGGTGAGGAAATTAGACAAGCAACCAAGATCATTACCTCAGTCATGGAAGATAGACTTTCAGAAATAAGGGAAGCAATATTAAGAATAGTTTAGAATTGACCTTTTCAGGCAGGTGTCTGACATACTTCTCCTTACAGTTGTGATGCTTACCCCAACTACTGAATGTATAATCCGAGGATAAAGACATCAACTTGGCAGAAAATGGAAGCAAAGTATGGGTCTCCTGCGGCTTTGTTTGCTTAAAGGTTATTCCTCAGGAACTTCGTATCAATTAGCTGTAACAATTTAACCAGATAATCACTGCTAATCGTGGGTAAAAATGACGAGCAACGGTTAAAATATGCTAATGATGGGAAGGATGGCTAGCTGAATGACAGGTCAATATTGCTAATTTAGACCGGCTACTTGCTAACTTTGGAAGTATAATGGTAAGCTAATGGTAAAAATGGGAAAGAGGCTTATTGATGTTCTAAGTCTATCATACTCTTTTTCTTAATATCCATATTTGCTCGGATTTTGGTCAAACTGACTTTTACACTGTGCAGAACAAAGATAGATCTTCTGTCCGTTTACCTCTGATACGTGTTGTGCTTTCTTTTCATCCACCATCATATTACATACAGGATCTTTTTGAGCCATATAGTCTATATAAAAAGTAGAGAAATATAATGTCTTATGTTTACGAAAACATGATTAAGCAAATAAGCTTATCAAGACCTGCAAACCTAAGGCATAAGGCGAAGACGTGCACGTTCTTGCCTGCCATTTTCTTGATTTTGTGTGATTCTTGCTCACTGCCACAAAATAGAAATCAAAAACAAAATACATTATTTTTTGACAAAAAACAGAAAATCAATGTACGTTGAACCTTCTATCTTTCTGCTCCAATTCTGCCTTTAATTATCATTAAAATCGAAGTTAATAAGTTGTGTGATGTGAATGTCGCAGACTAGACACTGATTAGATATCCATACAGATCTTGTCCCTGCCATTACTGTTTATGTCTTTAGTCTAACATAACACAAGTACGTTCTTATCTGATACGAACAGGCTGGTAAGAGGATGAGGTCGAACTAGTGATTCGAAATAAATCATACTAAAACTAAAGACTGCCTAAATATTCATACACACGATATATGCCTCCGCTATTAATATTGGACGGATAATTCCATTTGTGTGGATCTAGATCTATCTCTTTGAACCTTTTCAAATCTTTAGTGTTAGGTAGAGAAAGAAAGATATCATAAATAAGTTCGCCTACGAGGACCTGATTAGGATTTGCGATAGACGCAATTTTGGTAGCCATGTTTATGCTGGGGCCTATTATATCTGTGTGAGCTATTTCTGGATTTTTGCCATACAAAACTACTAGAGCATCACCATAAGCCAAACCTATTCTCACGGTGATTTCTGGCAGGCCGTTTGCATCGAAGGCGGGGTTAATGACTTCTCTTATAATCTCTAATATTACCTTTGAACAACTTAAAGCATTTTCACAAGCTTTTGCTTGATTGTACTCTGCAGGAAACAATGAGATAACCGCATCCCCCTCATATTTGAAGACGTAACCTCCATAGCCCGATACGGCAATACTTACCTCTTGAGCAAAGGTTTGCACTATCAGTGCAAATCTATTTTGAGATAAATGCATACTCATTTTTGTTGAACCATTAATATCTACAATCATAGTTACAAGATTCGTTTTGCTATTCAAATGTCTTCTAAGCATTTTCTTAGATTCTTCAGTTGACATATTGAGCTGGATACCATTGATCAGGGTTTTATCAACCCTGGCTCGAATTTGGTGTAATAAAGGTGCATTTTTGAGAACCAAATTTTGATATCTCCCAGTTATTGAATTATGAGCTATGTTTAGCTTCTTAAGGATGTTGATTTGAACATACACACTGATAGGTTGTCCTGACCAATATTGCTTTGTAATTTCCCTTATAACTGAAGAGACTGTATCTATATGTTATTAAAAATTATACGTATGCAAAATCAGGTTCAATAGAATGAAATGAATTTCTCCTTACACAACCTATATGAATACTCCACTCTAATTAACATCCACCGAAAGACTAATGATAACAGGGGAGAAAGTTAAGCAGATACTTTATGCGGCTATAGACGAAATAGGAAGGGAAGCTATTAAATCTGATATTTCATCAAATATTGAGTCATCTCAAACATATATTGACCGTATATTAAGTAGATGCATCACAATGTTGACTTCTGAATTAAATGGCAATGTGAGTGATATTATAACTGGAACATTATGTGAGGCACTTCTCCATTTTATGTTGACAATTTCGACTCTACCATCAGAAAGGAAGATTGCGATTGGAGATAATCTGACAATAGACGTCGTCATACCAAGTCTAGCCAGCTTAAGGAGAGATCCCAACAGATCAATAATCATTCAGATCATAAAGGATCGGAGCACGGACTTAAATAAAGCAAAAGATCTTGAGTTTCTGCAACCTAAGTCTCAAAACGTTTGGTTGATAGCACCCAGTCCAATTTCAATTTCAAAATATGTGAATTATACCATTTTCTCAAATCAGGGATCGCGAAAGTATGCACATATTATAACTGATATTGATAAGTTTCTGAGAGATGTAAAAGATAGGAGTTTCA
>JALZGI010000081.1 GCA_030861105.1 Thermoproteota archaeon | reverse complement strand
GACTGAGGGTGTAGTAACAGCACACGCAGGGAAGAAAGCACCATCTATTCCTGACCACAGTACAATAAACAGAAGAGTAAGTAAATAGACTAGATATCAAAATTAATGTAAGAATAGCGAACGATATCGTCATAGTACTAGATAGCACTGGAATAAAGGTAACTAATAGAGGAGAGTGCTTACCTCATAAATGGAATGTAAGAAAAGGCTATCTGAAGATACATGTAGCTGTAGATATCAAGAAGAAGAAAATTGTTTCACTTGACGTCACAAGTGAAGAAGTTTATGATGATGGCAGTAGATTAAAGGAACTCGTAGACAATGCTTTAGAAAATAATACCCTAAAGAGGGTAATTGCAGATGGAGCATATGATAGTAATGAAAATTTTCAATATCTTTCTAATAAGAACATTGAAGCTGCAATCAAAGTAAGGAAAAACTCTTCATATGACAGGTCAGTAGGTTGCCTTCCTAGAAGAAGAGCTGTACTCTGTCAGTTAAAGAATTCTGTTTTTTGCTATCCTCTGTTATCATCTTGTTATCCGTGTTACAGATAGTTATTTGTAATTAAATCTATTGAGATTGTTTAATTAGTAGGTCAAATCGTCGCAGTGTAAATGTTTCCGCTCTCAGGACGGTTATTTCAGTATCAGGAATCACAAATTCAAATACCGTTAGGTTCAGGCCATCTTTGTGGAATACCTCGAGACATTTTAGACAAAGGATTACCTATCAGTGATAATCTTTTATATAGTTCGCGTTCTATATGTTATGAGATAATGTTCCGAGCTTCTTTTGGCATAGTCTTAAGTATCGGAGCGGTACTGTTCGCGATTTGGCCTCACATCTTGCCGTTACAACAACACCTCGCCATGGCACAAGTCGTACCTGGCAGTGCACCACCAGCTAATATAACAGCAGGAGTACCAGCTAATACAACAGCAGGAGTACCCCCTAGCGAATATGGTCTATTATTCTATACAGCTAATACAACAGCAGGAGTACCAGCTAATACAACAGAAGGAGTACCAGCTAATACAACAGCAGGAGTACCAGTTAATACAACAGCCGCCCTCCCTCGACACTAACAACATGGTGTGCACCTTGTACTCCTATGAAGTGCAGAGTGACTTTGTCTCCTTGATTAACGACTATTTGATCTGGTGAGAATGTAAATGATCTAAAATCCCAAGCTCCTGCTTTATTTGGTGCTGTTAACTTAACCCCCATCTCTTACTAAGAATGTCATGAATCCCACTCTCCCCATATGCAAGTACAATGCAAATAACTTCAACCAGTTCCAAACATGCTGCCTATCACAATTCTCCTTTCTTCTACAAGGGAAATAGTCATCGAAACACTCATCAGTCCTATCTTTGATATGCTTGATGAACCTTTCCATTACGTTCTTCAGTTCAGTATCGTATATACATATGATGGTCTAACCTTAACCATCTACAAGCTTCGCTATACCAATGTGCACCGTCTCAGTCAATATCGGTTTCCTATCATATCTACCCTTAACTGCTTGAAAAAGCGGTAACAGACAAAAATCGTCCTTTCCCTCAATAGATGCATCATCATCAAGCATGCATCTAGATTAGGTTCATAGGCCACCCATAACCAGTAATTCCGATCTTCTATTTGGATTATTGTTTCAATATCCACAAATATTCTCTTGACTGAATGTTTATCCATCCTGAATCTATCTGCCAAACTGGAATACTTCTGAACCCATTTCCAGATGACTACGTGCGTCCTTGTAAATGCAGCATTAGACAGACATCTCGCTGCCAACCTTAAGCTTCTAGAACTAAAATATAGATACAATCCATAGCTGATTATGGCTGGCTGGGTGTGTGTCGTGTCCTATTGCGTTTCATACTACAATGAAATGCTAGGATACGCCTAGCTATAGTTCTTGCCTTAAGTTAACAGAGCCCTAAGTAACCAATATACTACGCGAATACATCGATCTAGGCTAGTCGCGCATAGGTCTACATATTCAGGAACAAAGGGATGGGCCCCCGCTAAATGCCATGAATATTTTGGTGCTCTTATGTGCCATTCCCGCATTGACTCGTAATTCTAGGTTTATAGTTTTCCAGTGCCACATATCTTATTTCCAGTGCCACATAAGAAATGCACCGTTATCGTTGGCATCAACCTTGACCTTATAGATGGCAACTGCATTCGCTAGGAATGATAGTCTTCCAGTAGCAACTTCATCAAAAATCGCCACGCCTCTACTTTCGTAAGAGTCATCTGGACCATAGTTACCTATTGCTTGGAAATTATAACTTGCCGCATCCATACCATTATCAGTCGTTAGTTTATAGGAACCTTGGAAATAGACTGTGTCATTATCTCTGGGAATCTCAGTGGCGTTCCCCACATGGGTGACGCTCAAGTTTCCATTGATTATTGCTTGGTTTGTAATGTTCGCGTAAAGCCTTTGTTCCGCTTCCGATTCTGGCGCATCAGCATCATACTGATAACGCTGAATAAGAAATGGACTACCTAAATCAACAGTTGGGGCCAGACCACCTATTGCCTCAGTATCATTGATAGCATATGCATTCGGAATAAAAAATACTGTAGCACCAAAAGACAATAGAACAGAACCAAACACCGTGCCTAAGATACCAATTTTGTTCATATAGGACTCTAGTTTGTGGATCATTTAATTAATTAATTCTACCAAGTATTTTGATGCTTATAAACAATTCCTTTTATGTTCAATTCCTACATTGTTCTGTTTAATGTGGGAAAGAAGAATCTCCGGTTAACCCATAGACTATTGATGTATAACTTAACGGCGGTCTCCATAACCTTGTTGCCATTCTTCTTGTGCTCTTTCTTTTCCTTGATTAGGTTCTCTAACATTATAGGAAGTTCGCCCTTCGTGTTGCATGTCCAGTAGTGGATTGGGCGCTCTGTCTCTTTACTATACTCCATTTTATTCAATGA
>JALZGI010000036.1 GCA_030861105.1 Thermoproteota archaeon | reverse complement strand
CTTCTATATGCTGCATTATGATATGATACCAAAATCACATAGAGACAGAAAATGGCTTCCTACATTTGGCGCCGTTTTAGGATTTATAATAGGATTTACTATAGTTAGAGTACTTGGGGATTAGCATCATAATTTTTGAAACTGTTTTTGAAGCCTGGAAGAGGTAGAGTCAAATTGAATCACTGCACCCTTTTGGTTTTGAATTCGATAATTCATTAAGGGCTGAGAATTTATTTTGCCTGCCCTCGATCTTTTAAACCAAAGTCCGAAGTACACAATATTTGTTTTGATTTATTGCTAATAGCTACACAAATAGTATATATCAAAGCGAAATGATTACTAGGAAGCAGATGTCTATTGCTGATTGTAACATTCAACAAATGAAAATCTTGCCTAGGTATTACACTTTCCCCCATATGGTAGCGACTGCGATATCTGGGCTATTGGCTTTGAGTAGTAATGTATAGGACCAGACAGCTTCTATCTCAATAACCTCAAAGCTATAGTTGTCAAAATAGCTCGCCTCTCCATACCTTTACTACTAGTATAGTTGTGTTCAAAAGTTATATTAGCCACTGGAGTTAGACAACAATCTAAGTTCAACCAGGACACTCAAGATGCCTTATACCCTTGTGGTCTGCGAAAAAGCTTCTGCTGCGAAAAGGATAGCGCAAGCTTTGGGAACCTTGAGTTTAGAAAGGTTAACAGGACTAAAGGCCAGCGTGGGAAAGAAAAGATTTCTTCTGCCTCCTGTTTTTTCTGCAACTAACATTAATGGTCTTCGTTTTGTTGTATGCTCTGCAATAGGCCATTTATACGGGCTGGTGGATGTGAAGGGAAACCGAAATGTTTATCCTGTCTTTGATGTTAAATGGATGCCAATTGTAAAAAAAAGTAATGGGAAGGATCGAAATATATTCGCACGATCTGAACTTGCTATAAATATGATATCTGAGCTCTCGCAAAATGCTACCAGCTTTATTCATGCTTGTGACTATGATCAGGAAGGCGAAGTAATTGGTTACAATATTTTAGAATATGTATGCAATAACAAATATGAAAATTCTCTGAGAGCTAAATTTTCAACTCTAACCGACGAGGAGATTAGAAATTCATTTAGCCACTTGTTGGGGCCGAGCAGAAAAATGGCTGAGGCTGGAAGGACTAGACATATGATAGACTTTATTTATGGCATAAATCTCTCAAGAGGCCTTACACAGTCTTACAGAGTCAGCAATGGTGGAAAAAGGTATCACAACATCTCAATAGGCAGAGTTCAGGGTCCGTCCCTAGCTTTCGTAGTAGATAGAGAGACATCTATTAGAAAACATACTCCAACACCATACTGGAATATATCTGCACAGTTTGAGAGAAGTGGATATATAATAGGTGCCAAATACCACCCGCAAAAAATAGACACATTATCCAAAGCGATGTCAATAGTTAACAGCTGTACAAACCAGGATGGTATGGTCACCGGGGTTAAGCATAAGAATATAACCCTCAAAAGCCCCTATCCTTTCAACCTAGGAGATCTGCAAAAGGAAGCACATAAACTATTTAATTTCTCGCCAAGCCACACTCTGCATATTGCAGAGGAACTATATCTTAATTCACTGATCTCTTATCCTAGAACTTCCAGCCAAAAGCTTCCATCTTCAATAAACTATAGGAGAATTATCTCAGGCCTTTCCATGATTGGTCCCCTCCCTCTAGGTAACGATGAGAATAGTGGTCCCTTCAAAAGTACCAGGGTCATTGGTCCTTATACAAGGTTAGCCGAAACCCTGTTATCAGATCATTATCTCTCTCCAAATGAGGGAAAAGAAACAGATCCAGCGCACCCTGCAATTTACCCCACTGGAGAAAAACCAAAAGGACGACTCGATATTGCACAGTCAAAGCTCCTTGATCTCATAATTAAGAGATTTTTGGCAACCTTTGGCGAACCGGCTATAATTCAAGAAACTATTGCGAAGATTGTAATCAAAGATGACCATGTTTTCATAGCTGATCAATATAGAACTCTCTATGAGGGGTGGATGAAATTTTACAAACCATATGCTATTAAATATGGAAATGAATCGGGAGACCGACAGCATTTTCCTGAAATACATACCGGCAACATAATGAGGAATGTTGCCGTTGGGAAGGCAGACAAGTTTACCGAACCTCCTCATAGATTTAATCAAGCTAGTTTACTCGAAAAAATGGAAAAAGAAAAAATCGGTACTAAAGCCACAAGAGCAAGTATTATCACCATATTACTTTACAGGAACTACATTAGCAAAACAGTGACAAATTCTTATCAGAAGCAAGATGATGGATCAAAAGGAGGAAGTATTGAGGCCACTGAGATTGGGATTGAAATAATATACTTAATGCGCAAGTTCATACCCAAGATAGTGTCCCCTGTTCTCACTCGATACATGGAAGGACAGCTAGACGCAATTGAATCGAGCAGAATCACAGGTGAGTTGGTAATAGAACATGCAAAAGCTGAGGTGAAAGATGCAATCATTATTCTTAAGCAAAACAAAATTAAGATAGGAAGTCAAATAGCTAAAGCGCTTGATTTAATGAGGGATAGACATAAGAGTAAAAGAGATTAGACAGGAGAGATACTAGGAGCCTGTCCTATCTGTGGCAACGGACAATCGAAAATCATGAGTCAAGCAGTCAAGAAGAGTACCTGCAACTCCAAGTGTATTATAGTTTCTTCTCAATTCAATAGTATTGTACGATATGATTATTCCTGGAATATTATTTGACGAAGATACCTACAAAGATTCCGAGGACAATTCCATATGCTATGTGTCCTGCAAGACTTGCGACTGCAGGAAAACGGCCGAATGGGTGGTTCCATGGCGAAAATCCAGTTATCGGTTTGTGTATGGGTAGTAGTGTAAGAAGCCATAAAGCTAGACCATAAAGCATCCCTAGTAAATATGTCGGCACAAATCGGAAACTCTGAAAGTTAAGAGGTCAGCATAGGCTAAGAATGGGTAAGCAATTCCCGCTATGATTCCATTTAGAAAATGAAGCAAGAATATACCCTTAAAATGAACCGTTCCGTCTTTCTTCTTCTCTCTACTACTACGATTAGAAATACGACGCAGCAGTAGATCTGTCAAGACTTGATTTTCATGCCATTCAAATACACCACGGAGACCCCACCTTTTCCATGATGGAATTTCCGTAAGAGTCATTATACCAGTGATATCATCCCGCCGGCTAAGCCAATTAGCAGATAGGACCAGACATACAAGACTTCTACCTGCAGACCTCCAAATGACTTATGCGGATAATAGTATTAAAGAACAATTGTAATAACAGGTTACCTGCTATTGCTGCCGAGTTCAAGGCTCCAATTTCACTTAATCTAGGTAATGCTCTACAAAAGGCGCGGTACAGAAACAATCGTATAGATTAAGAGGGCTCGGTGTGTACCACAACTCTGGTAGCGCCTGTCCGATCTATAATTCGATTTTGAACGTCTGTGGCTATTTCATGTGCATCTCTTAAAGTGGTTAGAGATTTTCCAACTTTCGGTTCAATGTTTACCGTGAGTGCAATATGTTGATCTCCGTTTACTTTTACTATTGTTATATCTTTGCAACTAACCACGCTTTCTACTGATAGGGCCGTATCTTTTATCTTTTTAAGATATCCTTCGCTGGATCTCTCTTCTACTCCTATGGCCGGAGTATCTCTACTTGCTTCTTCTATTTCTATATGTGTCGTGACATTTTTTATCTGTGGGATCTCCTGTTTTAGCCTATTTTCAAAAGATTCTGTGATGCTATGTGCAGTTTTTAGATCAAGTGCTGAGTCCATTTGAACATCTAGATGCAAGTGTAGTCTTTGTTGAACTTGTGGGTCCTTTTCATGATTCTCTTTCTTATGCTCAGAAGTCGGAAGGTCATCGTTCACTAGCTCACGCGTTAGTCTATTTACTTGCTCTTCGTTATCAGAAACAACAGAATGTTCTGGAATATTTGACATGTATATAGAATGTACATTTGTTATTCCATGCATCTCCGCGGCAATTAGGCGGATTCTATCATTTAATGTCTCATCAGAATATCGCGTTGCATCCACATGCACCAATACATCGGAGTTAGGCAGGATCTGTTTTACTTTTTCTTCTACTACTGTAGCCACTTTATGGGCAGAATCATGCGTATATGTTCTTGGGACTTCAATATGCATATCCACTAGGGTTTCAGGACCCATCTTCCTTATCCGGATATCATGAGGTCTATCGACTCCTTGCAGTCCTGATATCGATTCTAGAATCTGATGATAAGCACCTTTGGGTGCCTTGTCCAAGAGAACGTCTAATGTTCTCCGGCCCAGTCCTAGTGAAGTATAAACTATCATTCCAGCAACTGCTATTGCAGCATAAGCATCAGCATTTGGAACATCTAAGAACAACACCAAAGACAAGCCAACGAGGACTATGGCTGAAGAGAGCATATCGGTTTTGAAATGAAGAGCATCTGCCTCAAGGGCCTGGCTCCCATACTTTCTGGCAGTTCTGTATAGAATGCGAGATCTACCAAAATCTATTCCAATAGATACAAACATAATTGCAAATGAAAGTTCTGTGACCTCAGGTTGGATAGTTTCGAATGCAAATATTCGCTCTATTCCCTCATAGAAGACCCACCCTGCCACTATGAATAGAAGCAGGATTTGTAACAAACTTGAAATACTTTCGAATTTCGCGTAACCATATGTATATTTCAAATCTCTGGGTCGCATTACTATACATACAGCGTATAGAGTCATCAATGCAGCAACAAAATCAAGACCAGAATGCAAAGACTCAGACAGAATTCCAAGACTATTAGTGGAAAGTCCCACAACAAGCTTTAATAGCGCTAGAGACGCCGAAGCCAATATAGAAGTAAGAGCTACTCTTACCTTTTCTTGTTGGTTGTTTGTTCTCTTGTCTTTGAATCGAAAGAAGGCTGATTTTATAGTTGTTGAAACTAGATTTTTCCCATTTAGTTTAAAACCAATGGTTTCATCATCTTTATTTTTGCTATGATTGACATCGCTATCTTTGTCATCATAACCTAACACGATTTACTCTTTACAAAGGAGGATTTTACATATATATCTATTTTTAATGTATAAGAAGAGGTTGTGCATAGGTTACGAGCGAGATGTCAATTCGCACGGCACACTAACTTGCCCCGAACGCAAGGAAAAGATATGTTCACCGGTACTTGTATGCTATAATTCCGTATACCTAAATTATTGTACAAATGTGCTATAAAATAAGCAAGTTCTGCTTTTCTTGTTTCCTAAATTTTGTCTACATTGGAGACAGCGTCATTATATGGAAACTTTAATTGATCCTCGTAAAACAGAGTACTGGTGGCTCACAGAGGCATGCTCGGGTGGCATACCAAGAATTTTCCCGGTCAAGGACCATTAGAGATATACGAGTTACCCATTAATAGCTAATTCTAATATGATAGCAGTAAAAATTGAGTTGAGTCCCTCCCAAAATGATATTCTGTTATCTGTTGCAAGAAGACTCAAACAAGAAAATATATTAAAAGAACCCACGATAGAAGAATTAACGCTGGCAACATTAAAAGTATTAATAAAAGAATACCAGGATAGCCCTAATTCCGTAGCCACCTATTTTCTCAAAAGATATTCGGTGGAATCCTGGGATGGGTAAATATTATAATTCTATATGATATATTCCAGCAAATGAAAATGACGTTGAGGTTTTATCGAACTAATTTTCTAGGAACCAAGCATCTATTTGAATAGTAAATGATATAGCCCATCGTAGGCTACCCGAAGTACTTTTAAAGTAAATAAGGTAGTTAGACCAGAGGGTATCAGTGTAGCCATCATTAAAATAGTTAAAATAGAATCAGTTTGGCCTGAATGAAGAAATATCATCGTAAGTAGAAGGGAAAGTGACAATACAGATATAAAGAAAACTAGAACTAAAGCTGCAATTAAGCTGTTAATAACCAAAATCTTGATACTACTATTCATTCACAACAACCTGCAACGCCTGCGTCTCTTTTGATAGTCTACAGTTGTTAAAGCTAAAATATTCGGTATGGAACTTAGTCCAAGTTTTTCTATTATTCTGTTGCGGTTGGGATATTACGGTTTAGTGCAGATGAGGGAAGAATGGAGGAACTTGCTGCTGTACTATTAGCACCGGATGAAGTTTGTGTCTCGTCCTCTTCTCTCGAAGTTGGAATCTCTATAAAGGGTGTGATTCCTTGACCTTCTGCTGCTCCTCCTCCTCCTGTCACTAATGGTAGCTTTCCGTCCCATTTTGTTGATTTGAGCCATTCCAAATAAGTTGGATTATTCCTTAGTTGTTCATCGATTATTGTTATTGCTTGTGCTTCTCCTTCTGCTTGCAGTA
>JALZGI010000032.1 GCA_030861105.1 Thermoproteota archaeon | reverse complement strand
TACTGCAAGCAGAAGGAGAAGCACAAGCAATAACAATAATCGATGAACAACTAAGGAATAATCCAACTTATTTGGAATGGCTCAAATCAACAAAATGGGACGGAAAGCTACCATTAGTGACAGGAGGCCAAGGAAGCACTCCATTTATAGATATTCCTACCTCTGCTGACAGCAATAGCAATACAGGACAAGCAGCACGACCTGCAGCCGCGAGCAACGGCACTGGAGCAAACAGTTAAGTACCCTTAACCTTGCATCCAGCTGTTCCATAGCCTCTTATCTTTTTTAATTTCTTTTCTTGTTTAACTGCTGTATCTTGCAGAACAACGTTAGCTATCGGTTTGCTAGACTTGTAATTGTAGCACAAACCTTGATAACTAGGTGTATCGGAGACTACCTACACTAACTAAGGATTTTCCTTCACACTTAGTCTTTCGCTTAAAGCAAAACTTGACTGCTCTTGTCTATTCCGAAGAACAGCACGACGGGTTTGAATTCTGGTGGGTTTCTTTATCGCTCATAGGCCCCGGCTGTTTTTTAAATAATATTAATATAATGCTAGTATTAAATACTATACACTGTACAAGAAAGTTCACTACGAAGAAACTTCCATTCGGAGAGGATATGTATTTACTCATGAACACGATCTCAACCTTAGTCATATGTACGCAGAATCTGGTAAGCAACTTTTAACGTGCAGTTTGTGCGATATCTCGTATTGTGAAAAGTGTGGAAAGGAGTCACCCTTGCATCTGATTGGCTGCCTGTCCAACCCAGCGACAAAGACCACTAAATACTGAGCATCGAATGTAAGTGCTAAAGCTAAGTGCCTTTTCACCTTGCGAACTGTACTAATACCCTTATGACACAGGCAAGGACCTGGCCTCATCAAGGACGTTCAGGGTGCCGTCATTCATAATAGCCTATAACAACTGCCTCTTCCTCATTCCTCATTCCCCATTCCCCATTCCCCATTTCCGTACGTGGGGAGAAAAATAATATAATACAGAGGTAGGTACAGCACCTGCTTTTCGGTAAGCAGTAATAGTTTACTCAGCGTATATGCCCAGGATTTAAAAGTTATCTATGCTTACAGTCCATCCATCATTCAATGTAATCTAGTCCTTGGTTCCCTAGACAGCTAAAATACTACTCCGTGTTGGATATTAACTGGGAATACTTTGGCACGCCAGGCGAGGATGGTTCGCCTTGTTGTCCAGCCATAAGAAACAGCTTGTCAGTGCTGACTTTGTGCTTTATTGACTTGGCAGGTACTCCTGCCACTATATCTTCATCTGGGACATCACCTATCACACATGCCCCAGCACCAACAATAACCTTATTTCCAATCTTTATCTTATTTTTCAATGTACTATTAAGTCCTGTCCAACATGTATCCCCTATAGTTGTGCTTCCACCGATTATTGTGCCTGCAGTCAATTCGCAATTTCTTCCTATTACTACATTGTGAGCAACATGAACTAAAGCATCAAGTTTAGTACCATCACCTATAACTGTATCAGAAAGGGAGCCACGAGCTATAGATGTATTGGCACATATCTCTACATCATTACCAATTGTCACGCCCCCAATATGTGGGAATCTTTCAAGCTCAAGTGTCTCAGGGTCTCTCTCATATGCAAAACCATCTGCGCCTATAGTCACTCCAGGCTCAATAAGGCAATTGGAACCAATCTTACATTTTTGTACTATAACTGCTCTATCAGAAATTATAGTATTATCTCCTATCTGGCAGTCTCTACCAATAACTGCATAGTTGCCAATATAACAATTAGTACCGATACTGGCTGATTGTGATACTATTGCTGTAGGTGATATACCACTACTACTGCTTAAATCACTACTACCTAGAATACTTCTCTCGTCCTTATTGTATATTCTATTTATAATTTTGATAAATGCAGCTCTAGGATTATCAACGAACACAAGCTGCTTCCTACTTGTTGAGAGATTGCTCGATAAAGATAACGAGTTGTAGTTTAGGTCAATAGATTCCTTCAAAGTCTTTTTGCACAAAATAATACCAGCATCTGACTTTGAGATCATTGAAATAGCCATTTCATCTTCAAAGGAGCAATAACACAAATCATGCTCTTTGCCTCGCTCTATAGTGGCTACGCTTCTAAATGTCTTGTTTTTCTTTTTCGTGTTGGTCTTTTCCTTGTCTATAGCATTTCCGTAAAGTTCATAATCGATTCCAAGGTCAGATAAAACAAGCTCAATATCTCTTTCCATAAATATGCACCCCTTCTGCGAGACCTTGAGGTAAATGGTAAGCATAATCCAGGTACACACTGCTGGGAAGCGAGGGAGCCTGCTGGGCAGTATAGGCG
>JALZGI010000026.1 GCA_030861105.1 Thermoproteota archaeon | reverse complement strand
CTCTAGCGGTTCATGACATGGGGCTATCAACTATTATAGGCAAAGCTAATCGGGACGCTGGAGGACAGATTCTGGATGTTTCGATGAGGTCCACGATAGAAAGACTCAGAACGTGGGATTCACGGATACAGGTTCATAGTTCTGAGGATAGGAATCTGAGGCAGGCCTTTCAACACCTTGATACACTGAAAGACAAACTGGGACTGACGCATGCGATAGTCGAGAAAACTGCATACATATATAGAAAAGCATATGAAAAGCATTTGCCGCGTGGGAAGACTATTGCAGGAGTTCTTACAGCAGCCATGTATATTGCATGCAGAGACATGGGAGCGCCACGAACTCTTAAAGAGATAGCGACAATTAGTAACATAAAACGTAAAGATATAGCCAGAAACTATCGGATGCTGATATTCGAACTTGATATCAAGATTCCGATTGTAGATCCTACCAATTGCGTCATTAGAATTGCCAACAGAGTCAATCTCAGCGATAAAACAAAACGCCAAGCAATCAAATTTATGAACAGTATTACCAAAGACGAGGTCGTTTTATCCGCTGGAAAAAATCCGATGGGGTTTGCGGCTTCAGTTTTATACCTGGCGAGCACTGTTACTAAATGCGATGATCACATAAGACAAAAGGGACTTGCCGAGGCCGCAGGGGTAACAGAGGTAACCATAAGAAATATCTGCAAGTCTCTAAGGAGATATACTTCTCCAAGATAACTGCATATTTATGATTATAAATTCGCAGCATTACAGCGAGACGACCAAAGATCTCATGGCAAGACAATTGTCTTACGTAGACAAAACCAAATCAATTTTGGCATGCTTATCTTGAAAATATTGTAACGCCTGTAACGGATCAGTAAATCCGTAAACCCTTAAACCATCAGCTTCTAACCCCCTTTTTATGGTAGTGACTATGTCCCGTTCATCGTCAACTAATAGTATAGAATGATGTCTAGGATTCACGTCTAGTAATTTTTTCCAGTATTTGATATTTGATATAATACCTTCTATTCGCTTTCGCGTCACTAATTTACCGAATATAGGCCAAAGTCCATTAGAATTGATGCCGATCCTGTTAAACCATTTTTAATGGCTTATAAATAGAGCAAATATTATACCTTATTCTATATCTGGAGTTCCTGCAAACCTTTTTCTGTAATATTTAGCAGCCTAAAAGTCTGCTCATTCTTTTCTTCCTTCGCATTCGGAATCGGCTTCAACATTTTGATTAGTCCCAGTGACTCTAGTTCTTCAAGGCATTTATTGACCTGAGTAGAGGAACGGATATTGTCATGCTGGGTCACTGACGTGTCAAGTACATTTGTGTTGACATCATAGTGTGACAGGTCACCTACGATTTCCAGAACATTTTTTAGCACTGGCTTTATGACCATGGGTAATGATAAGTAAACGCGGCTTATAATGATTTTTGGTTTCCTATGAACTGACCGTCCTTTAGATTATCATGACTATAGGCTTCTTTATAAGTTTGATAAAATATTTGTTTTAAATTTTCAGCAAGGTTTCTAGTTTCTAGTTTCTAGTTTCTAGTTTCTAGTTTCTTGGATGTCATCAGTTCGTTCCTTTCCTTAAAACTTGCACGTGGCGTTTCTAATTCGTTTGTCCAACAACTGTCATCGTATGCCTTCTCCACTAATCATAAGAATAAAGTATCAGAAGAAAGGTGTTATTATAATACGTTTATTGTGGAATCTTTAAGGTAGCTTTACAGTTTGCCTTCTGCTTTTAACCTATGGTTCCATTAGCAGGAAACTTTAACATACCAAACGTCCGACCATTATCAGTTGACATCCTAACTGCAGGTTTATTCACCGTCTGACACCTTCTCCACTATGTCACAACAACATTACCAGCATAAGATTGTATTTGTGCATTTACTGAATTGATCAGTTGTGTCACTCAGACTTATTTCATTAGTAAAAGTTGCATCAGCATCATGCGACAGATAGACAAACAAATAGACCAATTTTACTATCAATTTAGAGCGATGAAAGTTTAGTCTAAAGGACGAGACCAAACACAAAAGGTAAGAATTAAGCCATTTTGAAATTTGGCCACCAAAGACCGCAACTGCGAACAATACGGACACAGAAGTCAATCAGCCAATAGCATTCTATATTTCCACTGATAGTGAATAATGTGATTGGTTATTGGCATGACCCAAGAACAAGAAGAACAACAGTAAAAATAACACGTTTGGACCGGAGCTTTGAGCTAGAACCTAATCAGAGTGGTTATCCAAAAAAGTTCACAGTATATTCAAGGTCTGGGAAAAGGTGATCAAGATTCACAATCAGAAGAAAAATTAAAACATCAATCAAAGTCGAATTACCTTACTTATTAAGAACGGCTACGATGTAAGCAAGTGCAACACGGCTACAATAGATTGTAACACCGCACGTCTATATAATCTTGACATTCCCTTATCATGCTTAATGAAAGCCCTAGGTGGGCTTCGGTCCCACGACCTAAGGTTTACGAAACCTTCGCTCTGCCGGGCTGAGCTACTAGGGCGTTATTTCCTAGCCAATACTGAATGAAAATTTGTGGTTCTTTATTTAATTCTTAATGCCATTTGGGCAAAATGCCTCATCTAACAAATGGTAAAGCATTCAAACTTTCAACGGCATATAATTAATAATTGGGCATCTATAACTTCGATTGTGAAGATATCCATATCAGGTATCCGGGGCGTATTCGGTGGCGAAGACCTCAGTTTATATGAAATTGTAAAATATACTAGATTATTTGCACAGACGCTTGTCGGCCGGGGGGAAAAGTGCATACTTGGGAGAGACACCCGACCTTCAAGCTCAGTTATTGCTGAGACTGTAATGGCGTCACTTATGCTAGAAGGAGTTGAAGTGTTTGACCTGAACATAGCTCCTACGCCAATGGTATTTCGAGAGTCAAGAAAGCATAGAGGCGGATGTATAGTAACAGCGTCTCATAATCCACTTGAATGGAACGGATTAAAGTTAGTCTTAAATGGAAGGGGAATTTTTGAAAATGAATTGCATGATATGTTAAATTACGAACAGACTAATAAGGAAAAGGCAACTCACTATGGTGGGTCATTTCAGACTTTTTCAAATTACGTGGACGATGTAGTCAAAGTAATTAGGGCATCAGGAGATCAGACTAGAAATCGCAAAGTGGGACTCGATCCTGGAGGTGGAGCCACATGCGGATTCGTCAGTGAGCTGTTCAAAAATCTTGGACATAGGTTTTACAGTATTAATGACACCTATGGAATTTCTTCGAGGACACCAGACCCCACTGTCGATAGTCTGGGTGACCTTTCAGTCTTAGTCGTTAACAATGGACTTGACTTTGGATTTGCATTTGATTTGGATGGAGATAGGCTCGTGGTCGTAGATAAGAACGGTAAGAAGCTAACGCCCGATACAACATTATTGCTTTGTGTGGCTAGTGCGCTCAACCTAGGAATGAAAAAGTTTGTGACGAGCATAGATACAAGTGTATCGATAGAGAAATTCGCGAGGCGGTACGGCCCCGCCTCGGTCAGGTTTGCCCTTTCCAAAGTCGGTGAATCCAATGTTGTTAGAAAAATGCTAGAGTTTGAAGCAGATGCTGGAGGGGAAGGAAGCAGTGCAGGATTCATCATGCCAAAGTTCAACATGTGTAGGGACGGGTTTCTAGCAAGTGCAATTATCTCATCACTTGACAACGAAATGGTAGAAGAATGCATCGGATTTGGAAATCAATACTCACAGATAAGGACAAAGTTGGCTGTACATTCTGATCTGCACAGTGAGATTATTACTAAATTGACTGATACTTTCGGGAAAGATTGCTCAGAAACTCTAACCTTAGACGGCATTAAAGCTATCTTGGACGAGGATTCATGGGCCTTAGTGAGACCATCCAATACAGAACATGCCATCCGTGTTTCGGTTGAATCCAGAGATTCTAAAGTACAAGAGTTGCACAATAAAATAATCAATAAGGTTCAATCGATTTATGAACAGATTAAATAAAAAGAGTTTAGATGAAAAGAGGATTATAGAAATTTTTGTCAATAAGTTCAGAAATTCTAACCGTAAGATCATTAGCCATTATAATAGCAGACAATATTATATGAAGAATCAAGTTGGAGAGGATGATGTGTCAGCCTTCTCTCCATTCACGAAACAAAGAAAGGGATTAGATCTCATCCTCAAATGTGATATGCTTGTACAGGGTACCGACGTGCCTCCAGGGATGAAAACTAAACAAATAGCACGAAAGAGCATCGTCTCTTGCGTAAGTGACCTTTCGGCAAAAGGGATCAGACCGCCCTACTTGTCCATGATTTCATTAGGAATTCCTGCGCGTTACTCTAAACATGATGTATTAGAACTGGCTAAAGGCTTCGATAGGTCGTCGACTGAGTTTGGAGTCGAATTTGTGGGTGGCGATACTAATGAGTCAAGCGAACTAATCATTGGATGTGCTCTTATTGGATTTTCTAAAGGCCGAAGAATTCCGCCACGTAATGGTGCAAATCCAGGGGACTTTATAGTTGTATCAGGTACCTTTGGATACCCGGCTGCAGGCCTCGAAATCCTAACGCAAGGAGCTAACGCAAGAGGGACATTTAAAGACAAAGCTATTTCTTCAGTTATGAATCCAATGCCGCAACAAGAGTTTGGAATATTCCTATCCAGGTACCTGTCCTCCTCCATAGATTCTAGTGATGGTCTTGCCATCTCGCTATATGAGCTAGCACAGCAAAGCAAAGTAGACTTCCTCTTGAGATCAGTTCCTTCCGCAAAAGGAATCTTGCGGTTTGTATCAGAAAATGGTTCTCTCGATTCCCACGAATTGATATTTCACGGTGGAGAAGAATTTCAAATAGTCGCAACAGTGTCGAAACAGAATATCAAAAGGATGGGGGATGTAGCAAGAAGGCAAAAGCTGGGATTTATAGTAATAGGTGAAGTGGTTAGTGGGACGGGAAAGGTATTCCTCGCAAATAGGCACGAACTTGAAGAAGACCTTTCGCTTTTAGATAATCGGGGCTATATTCATTTTAGAGAATAAATCTGATTTGACTATAGACCATCAAGATTAATATGTGTCCCGTACTAACGGACCTTGCCGCGGACTAATGTCAAGCACAGAAGATGTAACACAACACAAATGGGGGGTGGCCCACATACTAAGTAGCTACAATAACACGTTAGTGCATATTACCGATATCAGTGGGGCTGAAACAATTTCTTTTAGCTCAGGTGGAAGACACGTCACGGCTGACAGATACGAGTCCTCTCCTTACGCAGCGATGAAATCTGCAGTAGCTGCTGCAGATGTCGCAAAATCAAAAGGCATAACTGCACTTCATATTCGAGTGAGGGCCGTTGGCGGAGTAGGTCCCAGAATCCCGGGCCCTGGAGCACAAGCAGCAATTAGAGCGCTTGCTAGAGCGGGCTTTAGAATAGGAAGGATCGATGACGTTACCCCTGTTCCTCATGATACTACACGAAAACCAGGTGGAAGAAGAGGGCGGAGGGTCTAAACAATAGCAACGGTGATCGATATCCAACCGCTGCCATGTAAAAGTTGCATCACTCAGCGAAGACTGTTCGATATGACGCCCTTCTTGTTTGTTTGAATATTACAAAACATAGAAAGATGCCCATCTTCATTTAGGACGGCCCTCCCTTGCCTTCATTATAATCTGACTGTTCCTTGAGTTTTTCGGAGAAGGATACAAGTTTGCCGTGATCCTCAATTTTGATAGTTGTGTTAATCCTCACATTTATACCAACAGATCGAAAGACAGCTAGCAATTCACCTCCAGATATTAGTTGCTGCAGCTCCCCCGTTCTAATCAAATCAGCAATCCTTTTTGTTATGATCCTAGTTTGGGACGGAAATTGTGCTTTTGCAAGCGAGAGAACCTCATCTCCTCGGTCAAACAGGTAGTCTGATACAATTTCATCATCAGTTTTAGTCGTAATATTCCGTGCTTTTTCCCCAGGCGTAGTTTTTGCCTTCTCCTTAGCCGCATGTCTCCATAGCTCTTTCAATTTGCGAGCCTTGATTATCGCAATATCCGGGTCCTCTTGTCCGTTTCGCTCTTCAGACGTCATTAACCCTTTATCACCCCAACTGGAACAAGTCTTGCAACCTTAGTGGCTATCCCAAGTGAATCAGACACATGTACCACTTCATCGACATCCTTATAGGAGTCCGGCGCTTCCTCTACAATACCATCCCTTGTCGCAGATTTGATATAAATGCCTTTGATCTCAAGTGTTTTTCTTACTTCTTCTAAGGAATGAATTCTTTTAGCGGCAGATCTAGACATCATCCTGCCCGCTCCATGAGCTGTTGACCCCAAACTTAATTTCATCGATTTTGGATTTCCTTTCAATACCCAGCTAGCTGTCCCCATGGAACCGGGAATGATTACCGGTTGGCCTACATTATAATATCTGGCTGGCAATTCTGACATCTGGGCCGGTAATGCTCTGGTTGCACCTTTTCTGTGGACTACCAGTTCTCTTATTCCTTCGCCATCGACGCGGTGGCGTTCTACTTTCGCAATATTGTGAGAAATATCGTAAACAAGCTCCATCCCGAGTGCTTGGTCATTCGTTTTGAATATTCTCTCAAACGCCTTTCTTGTCCAGTGCGTGATCATTTGTCGATTGCACCAAGCAAAATTCAAAGCAGAGAACATTGCGCTACGATAGTCATCGCCTTCAGGTGACCTATTTGGTACACATGCGAGTTCCCTATCAGCCAATCTGAAACCATATTTTTTTGATGCAAGTTCTGAAATACGCAAGTAATCGCTGCAAACTTGGTGTCCAAATCCTCTTGATCCGCAATGAATCAAGATTGTGATCTGTCCTTCGTGTTTGAGACCCATTGAATTAGCGGCGACCGGGTCATATATCTTGTCCACCTTTTGTACTTCTAGGAAATGATTGCCCGAGCCCAGACTACCAAGTTGAATAGATCCGCGTTTTTTTGCAACTTCTGACACTCTTGTGGGATCAGCTCCTAACATCTTACCTGCTTCCTCGCAGGAGTCCTTATCTTGCTGCCATCCGTATCCATGTTTGATGGCCCAGTTTGTTCCTTCTACCAGCAGCTCGTCAAGCTCTGAGCGGGTTAGTTTGAACGCTCCTTCGCTACCCACTCCAGTGGGGATAGACCTGAATAATTCATTAACGAGCTCCTTGAGATGCGGTCTCAAATCAGACTCACTCAGACTCGTTTTTATCAATCTCACACCGCAGTTAATATCATAGCCAACCCCCCCTGGACTTACTACCCCTTCATACATATCTGTGGCCGCAACTCCACCAACAGGGAATCCATAACCTTCGTGTCCGTCAGGAAGAACTACAACCTGTTTCACGACACCAGGGAGGGTTGCTACGTTGCCCGCCTGGTCTAAGGTTCTATCGTTTGTCATTTTGGAAATAAGACTGTCACTAGCATAAATCGTCACGGGAACCTTCATCCCTTTGGATTCATCCTTTTCGATCTGAAAAATTAAATCGCTTATTTTTTTGATGCGATGATTGCCACTTTTACTAAATAATTCGCTCATCTTTATTATCTTTAGCTTACCTCGTACGTATCATATTCGAGCTTATAAATACGAATCCAATCAGAGGCTGAATAAGGCAACCTGTACGGAATAATCAAAAGAGCGGCACTCATTCAATTAATGTGTACAGTCATAATCTAGATTATGACTAATATTCCAAAAGGAGTCACCATCTACAAATCCCGAAGGGTACCCAGAGGATACTCTATTCTTATGCGCAATGAATAGTATTAATCGCTGACCTGACGTTGGTTAATGTCAAGGAAGGAATTCTGAATTTCCGTATCAAGTACTTCAGGACTAAGATATTGCTTTGCACTCCCTACGATATTAAGGATGACTGGCAAGGTTTATTTTTCTTCATTTATGTCTGTCAAATAGATGCCTATACTTCCGATAGATACAGGACGTTATGGGAGCAAGGATATTAAATTAATATTTGAAGAGGATCAACGGATGCGCTACCAAATAGAATTTGAAGCAACAGTAGCTCTCGCGCAGGGTCAATTGAACGTAATTCCATCATACGCGTCTGAAGAAATTATGAAAGTTGCTAGTTCAAACGCAGTAACTTTGGAAAGAATAAAAGAACTTGAGGCAGTAAGTGACCACGATACTGCGGCGATGGTAGAAGCACTCGCTGAACAGTGCTCTCCGAGAACGAGACCATGGATTCATTATGGATTAACGAGCAGCGATGTTGTAGACACGGGTACGTCGATGCAAATAAGGGATGTATTCCTTATACTTGAACCGAAGGTGTCTCTCTTGGCCAAAATCCTAATTAACAGAGCGTTTGAGTGCCAAGCGCTGCCGGCAGTCGGTAGAACTCATGGTCAACACGCAAGCATTATCGCATTTGGGCTTAAATTTGCAGTATGGGCTGCAGAAATGGCAATGCACGTCCAAAGGTTCGAGGAGAGCAAGAAGCGGATCCTCAGATGCAAGACACTAGGAGTTGTAGGAACAGGGTCCTTAATGGGAGAGACAGCTCCCTCTGTTCAGGAGCTTGTAGCAAAGAAGCTCGGTCTTTTTACGGTAGAGGCAGCTACACAAGTAATTTCCAGGGAGGGGTATGCAGAAATGCAATTCCTGTTTGCATTACTGGGTTCAAGTCTTGATAAAATAGCAACCGAAATGAGAAATCTTCAAAGGACTGAACTTGCAGAGGTTGAAGAGCCTTTTAGGAAGGGGCAAATCGGTAGCAGTGCCGTCCCAGTTAAGCGGAATCCTATCAAGAGTGAAAGAGTTTCGTCCCTTGCACGGATGCTACGATCTCTCGTAAATGTTAGCTTAGAAAATATACCATTATGGCATGAAAGAGACCTATCAAATTCAGCAAATGAGCGGTTTACAATCCCAATGGGCTCAATTCTGATAGATGAGATGTTGAACCTGATTACAGGGGTTGTCTCGGAACTCCGGATAAACAAAGAAAAGATAGTTTCAAACATAGACATTACCAATGGCCAAATTTACGCTGAATTCGTTTTGCAGGCGTTAGTAAGAAAAGGGATCCCTCGATTTGAGGCGTACAGAGAGGTTCAAAGAGTAGCATTTGCAGCGCTCGAGGGTGGAAACCGCTTTCAGGAAGCTCTAATCAAAGACCCTGTCCTGTCAAAGGAACTAAGCACCGAGGACTTGGATTCACTATTTAATCCTAGGAATCACTTGGCTGCTTCGTCTAAGATAATTGGCAAGGTTGCGTCCATGGTTGAAGAAATTAACCGAAAATACTCATTTGATTAATGTACTGTTCAGCAGAACCTATTTACGAGATCTTCTCTAAATCTGTAACATGCAATACATAACTAGACCGCGAAGGGAGCAAACATGTTAGATCAACTAATCCGATATCTAGCGGGTGACCCTAAAATCCCCACGCAAGTTTTTGTGAATCAGCGAACCGTATTGGAGCGCCCTTTTCCTTTGCGTTACAGACGGCATGGGAACACCTATCAGAAGTGCAGCTTGTCTCAGTATATGTTTTCTCATCATGTCCCCGGGACCAGTAATCTTATATTCGATCGGTATAGTTTTCGCAAAATTTATAAAATCGGGTGATAAAAATGGCTGTTTTACACCGACTTGAAATTCGAGGGTGACTTTATTTATTTCCTGCATGAGTACCAACTCACTTTCGAGCTTTTCTTCCAAAAAAACCATAATGGCGTTAGCGCCCTGCGGGTAAATAGATCTAAACCTGTCATACCCACAGAAAAGTTCGTCACATCCATTTGCTGTAAGGACACAACGTAGATCATTGTCATGGGCAAGTCTGCCTATGTACAAGAAAGCAACACAATTTTCAATATGCGATGTAATATTACATCTGATTTTGTTGTAAACACGATCTGCATCCTCTTGAAAGCATTCACTATCCAACTTCAATATTTTGTGCGACATGTTCAATAGATGGGCAATGTCTCTCGAAAAGGCAATGTCCTTCGATTGCGAAAACCCTACTGTTAATAGAGTTGCATCTTTTCCCATTTCCTTACAGATTGTTGCGAGCAAGGTACTGTCTAAGCCACCAGAGAAGGCAATGGCCAAACGCGTTTCATTACCAATTGCCTGCTGTACCGCTGAAAAAAGAGCGTTTTTAAGTCTTGTTAACATCAAAAACGACGCTGCTAGTCGCCGGACCCTATAAATTCTTTGAGCAGAAGGTACTCAATGTTAACCTAATCCAAAAAAGCCCCTCTCTTGATCGAGCTTACTCTAGGCATCACTTTGGGCAAAGCATGCTTCTAGGACTTTCGAGTTTCCGGTCAACCAGTATACTAAACTCAGTACGGGACCGGTGAAGAGACTGTAGTGTTCCTATATAACAATTTATATGTGAAGGTTTTAATCCTTTAGCAAAAAGAATGGAGAGGGTTGTAACAGACAGCGATCTTAGGTACCTTGACAACAGAGGCAACCTTCTACGAAGTAGGGGGGAATATGCTATCTCTAATATGTTGTCCTATTTGGGACATGAGTACGAGTATAACGCAAGATTAAGCACCGACGAGCGAAATTATGTGAATTTGGATTTCAAAATCGGAGACCAGTTTATCGAGGTCGTAGAGTCTGAGCAGGAATTTGAAAAATTCAAAATGGTTAAGAAAAAACTCCCAAACATTAAAATTCTGGCCATAGGACAGTCCGACTACGCGGCCAGACAAGAGGAGCTAGAATCATTCTTCTCATTTAGTTCAGGTTCGAACCAGATCGGGTCTATTTTCATAGAGGATCCGTCTTTGGCATTCGATTATGCCCATGTATTGCCGCTAGTAGAAAAATGTTCTATTTTACATGGCCATACATCAACTGTTATGGTTGAAATAATTGGAACAATGAAAGACAACTTAGTAATCGATTTTGGTGAGGCCAAGAGAACTATCAAGGACACCCTGAACGCACTAGATCACAAGTTCTTTATCAACCAGCAATATTTAAGAAATGAAGATGACGAGCACTACCAAATATTCTTTGAAGGTCCAAAAGGATACTTTAACTTACAGTTGCCGAAGAGCACGACATTTCTCTTGCCAGGGGAGGCAACCGTGGAAAACATTTCGTCGCAGATCATTAAGCTCCTGGCACCGAAAATGCCGTCTAATGTTGAAGCAATCGGTGTATATGTTTATGAAGGAATAAGTAAAGGAGCACATATAATAGCAAAAACAAGGCCTAGCAGGTCATGAAAGAATCGAAGGCTTTAGTTATGCTTTCAGGAGGTCTGGACTCAGCTACGTGTCTATATTGGGCAAAGGAAAAGTTTTCTCAAGTTTACGCGATCACTTTTGACTATTACGATAGGCTCGAGAATGAAAGAAGGGCAACTGTTGCTCTATCCCGAAAAGCAAATGCATCGAAACTTCTTAAGGTCAGCATTCCTTTTATTAAAGAGTCAGCAGATTTTTACGGGGGACAGCATAGATCAAAGAGGAGGGACGGCAGATGGCCTTCTTATATTCCTGCTCGAAATATTATTTTTTATTCGATAGCTGCCCATTTTGCAGAATTTCTTGATATTAAATGGATTATAGGTGGACATAACAAGGATGATGGATCGTTCTTTAAAGACGCAACAGCGCAATACCTCAAGCAGATGAATTTATTATTTAGCAAAGGTTGCTTGTATTGTGGTAACAAGCCATACAGAATACTAGCTCCATTGGCTAGACTGGATAGAATAGACATTATTAAACTAGCAGTCAGATTGAAGGTACCTCTTGCTTTGACCTGGAGCTGCCAACAAAAAGGAAAGAGACAGTGTAGGCGGTGTTATGCATGCTTGAACAGGATCAACGCATTTAGATATCTAGGAATGCGAGATCCTGCTCTAGACAACATCAGGGATAAATTTCACTATTCATCTAAATCAACGAATGCAGGTTACAACATGTCATAAGTGCCTCTTTGCCTGGTCCAATTC